>PLSN01000296.1 GCA_003165135.1 Bacteroidota bacterium | reverse complement strand
ACGAAACAGCATACTGATACGGTGGCAGGCCGCCTGAGGCTAGACAGATGATACCGGGTATGAATGTTGTATCAAAAGTCATACTCGGAAACTGATATGTCCCGCCTACCGATGCATTAAATGTTCCTGTATTGCCCGTGCCATCGGTCACGACGATCGTATAGGTACCGTGGGGCAGATTATTGAATGTATTTTGTCCTGTAGGGAGCGTGATAGGATAGGTGATATTGGGATTAGAAGGGCCGGCGGTGATCGTATAGCTATAAGGCGCGGTGCCGCCGGAGGCATTGACGGTCAGGCTGCCGTCATTATAGCAGATAGATGGTGTATTGGATGTCGTGATAGTGATTTGTCCATATCCCGATGCGCAGAGCAGCAGAAGCAATATAAGCAGGATAGGAGTGAGCTGTTTTTTCACATGGTCGGTTTGACCAACTAAAGATATTTAATATTTATGTCTCCGATGAATATACTCAAGATAAGCCTCTTCGCTGAGCCTACTACTTATTGGTCTTCACGATTTTTCCTGTCCATCTGTTTTCTCCTTGTTGTACAGAGACGAAGTACATGCCCTTCGGTAACGCGGAAATATCAAGCATGACTGAAGTGCCCGATAGATTGTCTTTCCCCATCACAGTTTGACCCGCGAGGTCTGTGAGGCGGATGGTAGCATCAGATAAAGTTTCTCCTGAGGAGATTGTTATGAGGCTGTTTGATGGATTGGGGGAAATTTTGATAAAGTTTGATTGGTTTATTTCATGGATACCTGAGGGTGCTGCTCCGTATTTAGCTATGTAATAATTTGTGTCACTATTTGTAAATAGCCCTGCGGCATATATATTACCATATTTATCACTAGCAACAACATTAATTTCGCCATTGGCTATAAAGGAATTAGAACCTCCCAATTCATACCATGATCCCCCATCATATATAGCCACATATCTCCTTGAAGAATCATTTAGAAAATTACCACCGGCATATATATTGCCATGAATATCTCCACATATACTTTGAATAACACCATTAGCTGCCAAACCATTTCCACCTATACCGCTCCAGTTACTTCCATTGTATTTTGCTACGTATCCACCAGCCGTATTATTAAAACTGCCTGCCGCATATATATTACCAATGGAATCACTATAAATACTTTGGATGACAAGATCAGCACCGAGGGCATTAAACCCTCCTAGTTCACTCCATGAGTTGCCATCATATTTCGCCACATAATAGTTATTATTTGCATTTGTAAACCAACCGACAGCATAAATGTTTCCTGACGGATCGCTGCATAAGTTTATTAACCCAAAGGAAATTTGGAGTGAGGTCATATTTCCTAACTGACTCCATGAGGTACCATCATATTTAGCCACATAGTATCCCGAAGCATTTGTAAACCAACCACCGGCATAAATATTTCCTGATGGGTCAGAACAAATCGAAAATATACCTGCGTTGGCGTTTAATCCATTTATTCCGCCTAGTTCGCTCCAGGATGTACCATTAAATTTGGCCACGTATTCTTTACCCGTACTATCCAGGAAACCACCTGCAGCGTATATATTCCCAGAAGCATCTCCACACATAGTCATAATACTTGCATTAGCGTGGATTGCATTAAAGCCTCCCAATTCACTCCATGATGTGCCATTGTATTTAGCCACATAAAAGTTATTGGAATCATTTGTGAAATAACCAGCTGCATAAATATTGCCTGCGGGATCGGAGTAGATACACTTAATTTGATTGTTTGCCTTTAAGGAATTAGTGCCCCCCAATTCGCTCCAAACTTGCGAATAAGTCTTTATTTGAAATGTAAGCGATAAAATCAGAAATATGTGAACGCCCTTTTTCATGTATATTTTTATTAATCTAAGATAATTAGATTTAAGATGTAAAATAAAATATTGGCTTTCGATAAAGTAATATGACATTTCTATGGCAATTTTCTCCATGCGGTTAGTGTCCCCGCATACTGCAATTGCTTCCTTTTCCACACGTCCCTCGCCCTTCGTCCCCCTTTCTAAAGAGTCTCAGGTATTTTTGTATATTTGTTTTCCGGTAAAACTATACGATGGATATCATCATTCGCTCTGCACGAGTCATTCACCCCGGGTCTAAGTATCACAATAAGGTTGTTGACATTCTCATTTCAAACGGCAAGATCAAAAAGATCGCTGCTAAAATAACTGATGCCCCTCGGGCAAAGGAAGTGAGTGCCAAAAACCTTCACGTATCACTAGGCTGGGTAGATATGAATGCTAATTTTTATGACCCCGGCTATGAACAGAAAGAAACCGTCGAGAGCGGCTGCGCTGCTGCTGCTGCGGGGGGCTTCACACATGTCTGTGTCATGCCCGTCACCGCACCCGTGACCCAAAACAAAGCACAGATAGACTACCTGCTCAATAAATCTGCGGACAATATCGTCTCCGTACACCCTGTTGGTGCACTCACTCATGACCTCTCAGGCCACGACCTCGCAGATATGTACGATATGCATACGGCAGGAGCGGTGGCATTCAGTGACGGGCTGCGGGCCAGCCCCAGTGCCGGTATGATAGAGCGGGCGCTGCTTTATGTTAAGGCATTTGACGGACTGGTCATGGTACATCCTGAAGACAAAAGCATCTCCAAGAACGGCATGATGAATGAAGGTATCATCAGTACACGCCTTGGCCTGCCCGGTGCACCTGCACTCGCGGAGGAGATAGCTGTGTCACGCGACCTGTACCTGCTCGAGTACACTCAGTCTAAACTTCACCTGCTCGATATATCGGTGAAAGGCTCAGTGGCGCTCATTCGTGCGGCAAAAAGGAAAAAAATAAAACTGTCTGCATCGGTCAATGCCTACAATCTTCTGCTCGATGAGAGCGCAGTGGGGCAGTATGACAGCCTCGCGAAACTCAACCCGCACCTGCGTACTAAAGATGACATCAATGCACTGATCAAAGGCATAGAAGACGGCACGATAGATACCATCACTTCACAACACAATCCTCAGGATGAAGACTGCAAGCGACTGGAGTTCGACAAGGCGGACTATGGTATGATAGGCCTCGAGACCAGCTATGCAGTATCAAATACCGCGCTGGCGGGAAAGGTCGACACAACTAAAATGGTCGAGCTGCTATCGCTGAATGCCAGAAGGATACTAGGACTGCCGCTCACAGGTATAGGGGAAGGCGAAGATGCGGACCTCACGATCTTTGACACGGACATGAAATGGACCTTTACAGAAAAAGATATTCGTTCTCGTTCTAAAAATACGCCTTTCGTGGGCAGGGATCTGACAGGAAAGGCACTCGGTATTATTCATAAAGATAAAATATCGCTAAGCCATGGAAAAGTTTAACCCGCAGATACCGGTCAGGTATGGACTTATTGCCTTTGCTTTCATCCTCACATTAGGATTGATGATGTATGTTTTTTATCAGTCAGTGATCACAAATTTTGCAATGCTCGGGACGATATTTGTTTTCGCTTTTGCGCTTGTGCTTTTTCTCGCCATTTGGAGCGGGATATCTTACCGCAGGGAAAACGGCGGTGTCATTTCATTCGGCCATGCATTTCTGGCAGTGTTCATCGTTTTTGTATTTAATGCCGTAGCTAACCCTACCGCTCAGCTTCTGATAAATAAAGTGATCGATACGCAATATGCAGAAAAGGCATCTTCACTGCTCAAGGAAAAAATGTCGGATTATTTTGATAATCACAATGTGCCGGAAGAAAAAGCAAAGGAAGCAATGAAAGATATGGGCCCGGAGAAGTTTGATCCACCTCTGATGAAACAGATGAAGACCCTCGCATACACACTTGCTTTTTTTGCTGTTATTTCTGCTATAGTAGCAGCATTCATCAAGCGAGGCTCCGGCGACCTCATAGCCTCAGGCATACAGCCCGAGCCGATCAAGACGATATAGGCCGCGACTGTTAAATATGTTTATCAGCTGGCCTTTGCTTTTATAATTCATTATTTTTATTTCTAATAAAATAATGTACCATGAATATAGCTACAAGATTCACTTTCCTTTTTATTGCAATGTTTTCTTTTCCTTCTTTATACGCATCATACTATGCAGGAGAGATCACCTATCAGTATATAGGGGCTAATACTATCACCGCAGTGGTCACTACATACACTCGTGCAAGCAGTGGAGCATCATTTCGTGATAGCCTGCCTATCAGTTGGGGTGATGGTACTGTAGAAGTAATAGCAAGGGTGAATGGCAATAATTTGACTGGAGATACTCTGCCAAATGACATGATGATAAATCATTATGTAGGTACACATGTTTATACAGCAGTCCCGGTCTCGGGTTTTGCAGTAATATCATTTACTGACCCAAACCGCAATGCCAATATCATAAACATAGCTAATTCTGTGAATGTGCCATTCTACATAGAGGATACGATATGGTTTGCCGCTCAGGCAGGAAATAACAATGGGCCTGTACTGCTTTATCCGCCTGTTGATTATGCATTCGCCGGCGATACATTTTTTGTCAATCCCGCAGCCTATGATATAGAGGCAGACAGTCTGACCTTTGAGATGGCCGTACCCTTGCAGGCAGCAGGAATTATAGTGCCCGGATATGCAGGCCCAAGCACTATTCCTACACCCAATTCACCCAATAATGTGATCAGCATAAACCCGCTGACAGGGGAGATCATATGGGCTACGCCGCAGGAGGCAGGGCTGTATGATATAGCCATTCTCATCCATGAATATAGGTTCGGACAGATATTGAGCACTATGAGGCGCGATATGCTCATCGCAGTGCTGAATGATACCACCGCTCCGCCACATCTGATGGGTACATTCACAGATACTGTGATCGCGCCAGGTACGGCCCTGTCATTACCCTATAGTGCATCAGGTGACCCCGGGTATACAGATTCGATGTCTGCGTATAGCGGGATATTCTTTTTGTCGGGCAGCAATGCTGCCTTTGTCTCCACACCCACTGTGCAGTCCACATCAGGTACACTGACCTGGACACCCGGCCCCAACCAGTATAAACAAATAGAGACACGTATCGTAGCTGTCAGCGACCTGCAGGAATGCGCCAATCTCCATTCTGTCATCAATGCCTTCAGGGTTACTGTCGTGGATACTAACTTCACCACAGGACTGGCCGATATAGCAGGGACGAAGGACATAGTGGTGTATCCCGTACCGGCTAATAATATACTCCATGTCAATACCGCACTGCCTCCCGGTACTGCTATCATCGATATGATAGGCAGGGAATATTCTGCTAAAATTTCAGATCAGCAGATAGATATCAGTGGCCTTACGGCGGGAATCTATTTACTACGATGGCAGGATGAAGGCAAAACAATCATTTGCCGTTTTATAAAAGAATAAGGTTTTACCTCAATTAATTATCAAATATTGACTTCACTAGTTTTTTCAATACTGATTTATCAATAGTAGATTCTTCGGATTTGTCATAGATAGTGATAAGGTATATGTCAGTTCCTTCTGCCGACTGTTTCACCAGAGCTTATGATCCTGAATCCGCCGCTTTTTCCCGTGCCTTTACTTTTGCTTGCGAGCCTGATCTTAAAGATACCTGAGCCAAGATCAGTGCCTGTGTCGGGATGTACTAAGAGGGTTTCCTCTAATTGTATCAATTCGCTGCCAATAGAAGGAAATTTCTTCAAAAACTTTTTAAGTCGGGATTCAAAATATGGAGTGGGGATGACTCTATTTTTCATTTAAGATCGCCTTGAGTGATTTGGGTTTGATCTTTCCTGTTTGTATCAGCGATACTTCTTTAAGTCCCTTTTCTATTTGTGTGAGGACATTTACTTTTGACACCTTTTTGCCCGGTTTAGCAGATACAGCTCTTTTTTTCAACCTGATGAGCTTCATTGATTCCAAATCATAAAGAATATTAGCGGCTTTGGGCTTTAATATCTCTACTTCAAAACTTTCCATGGCAAATAGTATTTATTGTTTAAAGATACAAAATTTATCATTGATCGGCTATCTGCCCACTTCGCAAATACAACCTTATTTTTCAACCGAATCTTTTTTGTTTATTTTTTGCAAAAAACCTATATTGTTTTAGTATAAATTTGCCTGTCAGAAAAAATAACCTCGTGCAAATATCCATCGTAGTCCCGCTGTACAATGAAGAAGAATCGCTGCCCGAACTCATGTCGTGGATAGACCGCGTCATGCAGGAACATAGTTTCAGCTATGAGGTCATCATGGTAGACGATGGCAGCCGGGACAAGTCATGGAGCGTGATCGAGAACCTATCATCCGTCTATCCTACACTCAGGGGTATCAAGTTCGGCAGGAACTATGGAAAGTCAGCCGCGCTCAATGTAGGTTTCGGTGAAGCGCAGGGCGATGTGGTCATCACGATGGATGCTGACCTGCAGGACTCGCCTGACGAGGTGCCCGAGCTCTACCGCATGATCTCACAGGATGGATATGATCTCGTGTCCGGTTGGAAACAAAAACGCTACGACCCGATTACCAAAACCATTCCTACCAAACTATACAACTGGGCCGCGCGCGCCATGTCGGGCATCAATAACCTGCATGATTTCAACTGTGGCCTCAAATCATATAAAAATGAAGTGGTTAAAAGCATCGAAGTCTATGGCGAAATGCACCGCTATATCCCCATCCTCGCCAAGCGTGCAGGATATGACCGGATAGGGGAGTTGGTGGTACACCATCAGGCTCGCAAATATGGCGTGACCAAATTCGGGCTGGAGCGTTTCCTGTTTGGATTGCTTGACCTGTTGTCAGTTTCATTTATGACACGCTTTGCGAAGCGTCCCATGCATATCTTTGGCGGGCTCGGAGTGCTTTCATTCACTGTTGGTTTTATCATCACAGTCTATCTGACCATCGCTAAATTTTTCTTTGAGGTATACCGCATGACGGAGCGTCCGCTATTCTATATTGGTTTACTTGCCATCATCATAGGTGTGCAGCTCTTTCTCACAGGCTTCCTCGCAGAGCTGGTCTCACGCTCAGCCAGCGACAGAAATAACTACCTGATCTCAAAGTATGTGAATAGGGAGAAGTAGTAGTGCTGGTCCGATTACCAATAACGGCGCAATTATCAATTAGCTCATCTTTTTTTTTGCGCCCATGGTGTTTCTNNAAACTCTTACTGTTTTACTACCAGTTTCTTGCTGCTTGATTGCCCATTCATACTGACCTTGGTCATGTAGACACCATCAGCCATGCCAGAGAGGTCCAGTGATACCCTGTTTTGACCGGCGGCGAGTGCTACCTGCTGATGGCTGATCTGGCGGCCGTCCATATCAGATATAGATATGATCGCAGTGGATGCTATGCGGGCCGTGATACTCAGGTCTGCATGGCCGGTGGCCGGCTGTGTGATGATAGACCAGTCTGTAGCAGCAGGTGTCAGGGTGCCGATACCCGAAGGTATCAACGCTGAATAGTATCCATTATCGCCGGTCGATGGGCCTGATGATCCGGTGCTAAATACAGTAGAATGCTCCACATAGGCGAGTATCACACCATTTACAGAGGATGATAGCCATTTGTAAATAATACGGTGATAACCTTGCGCCCCGCCACTGCTTTCGGAAAAAGTATCTGTTTCAACTCTTTTGATACGCAATACATCAGTGAAGGTGCCTGCCGGTGTGACCAGGGTTCCAT
>PLSN01000053.1 GCA_003165135.1 Bacteroidota bacterium | reverse complement strand
ATCCGAGTGTGCCCGGCTCTCATGAGTATCTTTATTATCGTATGCATCACTCAGCTAAGGCCGATGCTCAAACAACCTATAAAGGTTTTATCGTAGGGATCACATGTGTTTATATAGGTCATATATTACAGCTGGATCAGATCGCGAACGTCACCAAAATATCGGACTGGGTCAATGAGCATGGTACGATGGGTGATGTGGTGCTGGATGCACGGTTTGGATATAATTATAGGAACAGGCTGACAGCCACACTCATTGCCAAGAACGTCACTAATCATGCTTATACATTGCGTCCGGGTTTTGTAGAGGCACCGGCCAGCCTTACCCTTCAGGTCACCTACANNGTAGCGGGGGGGGAGCTCGAATCCCCGACCTCAGCATTATGAGTGCTGCGCTCTAACCAGCTGAGCTACCCCGCCAAAAGGGAGCGCAAATATAGCTTTTTGAGATAAAAATCACAACTGTAAACCTCTTTTGCCTACAGATTTTTTACTCTATGTGTTCTATTGTTACTATGTGGTTCAACGAAATGATGATCTTTTACAAATGTATCACCTCGCCGAATGCAGCCGCTGTCGCCTCCATGATAGCTTCGCTCATGGTCGGATGTGGATGTATTGACTTGATGATCTCATGGCCTGTGGTCTCCAGTCTCCTTGCCACCACTACCTCTGCGATCATTTCGGTCACATTGGCGCCGATCATATGCGCACCCAGCCACTCACCGTATTTTGCATCGAAAATTACTTTTACAAAGCCATCTTTAGCCCCGGCAGCAGCAGCTTTGCCTGATGCAGAGAATGGGAATTTGCCCACTTTGAGCTCATATCCTTTGGCTTTTGCTTCTTCCTCTGTGAGGCCTACTGATGCCACCTCAGGCCAGCAGTAGGTACAGCTTGGTATATTGCCATAATCTATAGGCTGGACATGCTGCCCGGCTATTTTCTCTACACAGGTGATGCCTTCGGCACTGGCTACATGCGCCAGGGCCGGTCCTTTGACGATGTCACCGATAGCGTATACGCCCGGTACATTTGTCGCATAGAAGTCATCGACTATCACAAGGCCTTTGTCGGTTTTGATCCCAGCGGCTTCGAGGCCGAGGCCTTCAAGATTGGTAGAGATGCCTACAGCAGAGAGCACCACATCGCATTCTATCTTAGTTACAGCCCCTGCTTTATCTTTTGTAGAGACTATGTTTTTCTTGCCGGAGGTATCTACACTTTCTACAGATGTACCGACCATGAATGTGATGCCTTTCTTTTTCATGATGCGCTCCATTTCTTTAGAGACCTCGGCATCTTCGCGGGGCAGTATACGGTCGAGGTATTCTACGACCGTCACCTTAGTGCCGAGAGTGGCATAGAAATAAGCGAATTCCATACCGATAGCGCCCGAGCCCATCACCACCATTGTCTCAGGTTGCGTAGGCAGCGACATCGCTTCGCGGTATCCGATTATTCTCTTGCCATCCTGCTTGATACCCGGCAGTTCACGAGACCTGCCACCTGTGGCGAGAATGATATGTTTGGCCGAGTGTTCTGTTTTTTTGCCGGTAGTATCTGTGACCTCTACTTTGCCACCTTTTTTGAGTACACCGGTACCCATGATGGCCTCGATCTTGTTTTTCTTAAATAGGAACTGTATCCCTTTGCTCATGCCTTCTGCTACCCCACGGCTGCGCTTGACTATAGCCGGAAAATCCTGCTTGGCATTGCCTACAGTGATGCCGTAATCGGTAGCATGGTTTATGTATTCAAATACCTGTGCGCTTTTGAGCAGTGCTTTGGTAGGGATGCATCCCCAGTTGAGGCAGATGCCCCCCAGACTTTCACGTTCTACCACTGCTACTTTTATGCCCAGCTGTGCTGCCCTGATGGCTGCTACATAGCCTCCGGGGCCACTTCCTATCACTATCAGATCGTATGTCATATTCTTAAGAAATTTTTTAGGCTGCAAGATAGTAACGTATTGATCTGCCAAAATAGTTTTATCCTTTGTCAGATCGGATGTCATATACTTGCGAAATTTAGGCTGCAAGATAGAAAAAAAACTGCCCTGTAAAACAGAAGCTGGCTGGTGACAGTTGACAGATGGCTGGAGATTATAAAGTCTTCGGCTCAATATTTAACTTTGAATTCAAGCCCCTTTTGAGTTTTGAGAGCCTATTTTATCCCAATCCAGTAGTACCAAACAGAAGATAAAAAGCTCAATGGAGACGATATTCATGAGCAGATAATTCATAATAAAGAATGCGATAAACAGGGCCAGATAGATGCGGTCATATTTCTTAGTAAAAAAGCCACCAAAGAAACTCAACTGGATAGCAAAGCCCGCCAGGAGAAATAGCCTCGCAATACCCGCATGCGCTATCAGGTATGAATGAAAGTGTGTAAGTACAGAATCGGGATATTCATATATGGTCTGCGCATGCTGAGACATCAGTATGGCCTGCATCTGGCCTGGCTCCCATAGTGCTCCGGATGAGAGTTTCCATAGTGCTGCCGAGGAAAAGATAAAGAAAAAATAATACCGGGCAGCTTCCCATATGTATGTAAATCGATGCCCCGGCCCAAACCAGAATGGAACACTGAGGAATAACACACCAAGCAGATTGTGATAGTGATGCATGGCATAAGTAGAGTAAGTGACCTGATAAATGCTAACCAATACGGTGAAAAGAAAAGCTACTATTCGCCGCCCCGGTATCAGCGAAGCTGTGATCGGAAGCAGAAAAATCAAAATATCCAATACAGCTGACCACAATACAGAGTGTGTCACCGTGTGAGGAATGCCCAACCAGTGAAAGAGCCAATAAGTATTGTCAATGCCCGGATCGATGAGAACCGGCTGTGATAGCTGCGAGAAGAGCGTGCTCGATACAAACCTCATGGCAAAAATAAGCACACAACCCAGATAGAAATACCGGGCCCTGATGTCGATCTGTGCTTGGGTCACCGGCTCACTCATATCTCAGTTTAAAAAGGGTCTGTGCTGTGTCATTCAATATTATGCTGCCATCGGGTTTATAACTCACAAGCTGTTTGCTTACTTCCAGAAGAGGTGTTTTGATCATTCTCATATCAGCTATGTATTGAAACAGCCATTTCTGGTACGGTGTATCCATACTCGCATTATTGAGCAATACTGATCGGGCATAATCTGCTCGTTGGCCGGACATACGCTTTGATATGACCTTATCGAGTGAATCCCTGAAGCCAAGTTGCTTTAATCCATCATAAGTAGCTATGGTATTATATACCATTTCTCTTTGAGAATCATGAAAGTCCAGGCTTCTGACAGGGTTTTCGGA
>PLSN01000322.1 GCA_003165135.1 Bacteroidota bacterium | reverse complement strand
TAGGCATACAGCCGATATTGACCCCGATAGCTGCTGCCGCTCTGGCATTTGTTATGGTACTTGCAGCTATCTATCACCTTCGTAAAAAAGAATACCCCGGTATCGGTATAAACTTTGTACTGGGTGCATTGTCATTAGCAGTGGCATATTTCAGGTATCAGGGATTGTAAAATAAAAGACAGCGCCTTCATTTAGCTTTGCTTCTGCCCATATTCTGCCTTCATGCCTTGCTATGATCCGGTGAGTAGTGGCCAAACCGATACCGGAGCCCTCAAACTCGCCATTGTAATCAAGGCGTTGAAATGGGGAAAATAGTTTAGTTGCATATTGCATATCAAATCCCACTCCATTGTCCCTGACATAATAGGTCAGATGGTCATCAATGAATTGGTTCCCAATTTCGATCACCGGCTTTTCTTTCTTACCGGAAAATTTAAGTGAATTTAAAATAAGATTCGCCCATACCTGTTTGATCAGATTCGGGTCACAGACGGTGGTAGTCAGGTCGTGAATAATTATTTCTGCCGGGAAATTATCATGTCCTAATTTCACTTCATCAATGATCGAGGCAACTATCAGGTTCATGTCTACATTTTCTTTGGCAAGGACTACCCTGCCTGATTTGGAAAACTCAAGCATGTCTTTTATTAATTGGCCCATACGTATCATACTGCTATGGATGCTCTGCAAAAGTTGCTTTCCGTTCTCATCCAGTTTGTCCTGATAATCTCTCAGCACGATTCTTGCAAAACCATTTGCAGTCCGGAGTGGTGCCTGTAGGTCATGCGAGACGGAATAGTTAAAGGACTCCAATGCACGATTTGCATCCTGCAATTCTTCAGTACGTTCTATTATTTTTTTCTCCAGTGATTCATTGATCTCCTGTACCGCGGCCTCTGCTTTTTTCCGTTCATTTAATTCCTCCTTCAGCTGATTAAGGGTCGATTTCCACTGCCATGCAGACAGATACTGCATCACAGCGACCAGCAAGACTGTAAGTGAATACATAACAAACCGGGATGTCATAGTATGAGACACCTGACTGGCTGGCAACAAGTCATACATCTGTAGCCAAACCATAACAAGTACTATGAATATGGTAAGCATAGACATGATGAAACCCCATCTGCCACCCAAAAATACACCGGCCGCAACTATTATAGGAAAATATGCCAGAGTAGCCGGGGCAGAAACACCTCCGGCGGTCAATGCCAAACATGTGCACATGACCCATAATGACGCTATAAAAAAAGCTGATGCCCTCCAATAATGCCCCTTATAATTAATGAGCAGGCAAATGCCCAAACAAGCATTGATAGGCACGAGGGTCTCAATCACACGCAACCAATATTGAGGGATAAACCACAAAGCGATCAATATCCCCGAAGTGAATACAATGGCCCAAAGCCAGCAAACAGCAAACAGCAAATAAGCACGACGATCCCCTTCTTTTGTGCCTTTGTCATGCGGGGCGAATGGAAAGTATCTTTTTAGAAGATATATATTGCTCAACAGTAATTTTTTTATTTCTTAAACAGGTCAATGAATTTTGCAGGTGACGTGCGCCACAAATTTCGTAAAATACATTAGAAATCATATAAATAAATATAAGGTAATGTATACTCCGACTTTTCGTTTTGCAGATCAAACATAAAATCATTTTAACTTTCCTTAAAAACTCGCTGTTAAACAGAGTTAAACCAATATACACCAGACTTGATTTTTAAAATCAGCTAAAATAACTTTGCAGTACGAAACGTTGTTTAATTATAAAACATTACAGCTATGAACTTCAAAAGAATTGTTTTCACAGTTATGATCTCAGTGGTGAGTGCAGTGGGTGCAGTCATCACTTACCAGCATTTTTTTCCGGTAGACAAGATAGCCATCGTAGATAGCATGGCACCGACACGTTTGGCGAGTCTGCCGATGAACACTTCTAATGCACAGCCGATAGACTTCCGCTATGCAGCAGCAGCCTCTACACCATGTGTGGTGCATGTGAAGTCTGTTTTCAAAGCACAGAAAGTAGCCTATCAGGGCAATCCATTCCCGCAGGATATGTTCGGCAATGATTTTTTCCATTTCTTTCAGGGGCCCAATCCATACCAGCCGCAGGACCAGGTAGCCACAGGCTCCGGCGTCATCGTATCAAAAGACGGCTATATCGTGACCAATAACCATGTGGTGGAAAATGCCAGCGAGATAGAGGTCGTGATGCACAATAACAAATCCTATAAAGCAAAGGTGATAGGCCGCGATCCCGACACAGATATTGCCCTGCTGAAAATAGAAGGCGACAATCTTCCATCTATACAATTTGCAAACTCTGACTCTGTGCTCGTAGGTGAATGGGTGCTGGCAGTCGGCAATCCATTCAACCTCGCATCTACTGTGACCGCAGGTATCGTGAGCGCTAAGGGCCGTAACCTTAACATGATGGACGACGGTGAGGGGCATCAGAAGGCTAACACAGCTATCGAGTCATTCATACAGACAGATGCGGCTGTGAATCCCGGCAACAGCGGTGGCGCGCTGGTCAATGTGAACGGCCAGCTCGTAGGTATCAATACGGCTATCGCTTCTCCTACCGGCAGCTATGCAGGTTATTCATTCGCGGTGCCATCTAATATCGTCAACAAGGTGATACTTGATCTCAAACAGTTCGGTACATCTCAGCGTGGTTTCCTGGGTGTGTCTATTCGCACTATGGATGACAAAACTGCTAAAGACCTGGGCCTTGACAGCTATGAGGGTGCCTATGTGGACGGCGTAAATAAAGGTTCCGCCGGCGAAGAAGGCGGTTTGAAAGCCAAAGACGTGATCACCAAGATAAACGGCTTTCCTATCGTGAGCTCACCTGAGCTACAGGAGCAGGTAGCCAAGTACCGTCCCGGCGATAAGATCACAGTGGAGTTTATCCGCGATGGCAAAATACAGACAGCTACAGTGCAGCTGAAAAACAAATACAATACGCTGTCTGCAGTCGAGAACTCGAAAGACATACTAAATGAGCTCGGCCTGAAAGTAGAAAACCTGACCGATCATGAAAAAGTTCAACTACGTATACAAAGCGGCGTCCGTATCACTGATCTGAAAGAGGGCAAAGTATCTCAGTTTACTGATATCAGAAAAGGTTTTGTCATCACCCAGATCGATGATCAACCTGTCAATAATGTAGAGGACCTCGTTAATATCCTCAAAGACAAACAAGGCAAGGTAATGGTCGAAGGCATCTATCCAAACAGGCCTGAGAGTTATCTGTACGCCTTCAGGATGTAGTCTTAAAGAGACGAGAGGCGTGGGACGAAGGACGAGGGCAAAACTACTCTCGTCCTCGCCCCACGTCCCTTTTATCTTGAGTATGTCGGATCAGCAAAACGTCTGTCATAGAGAAACTGGTCATCAGTGAGTGTTTTGAGAAAGGCAATGATCTCTTTCTTCTCGAGTGAGGAGAGATTTCGTGTTTCCAATAGTTCCGGACTGACATTGACCATGTAGAAATCACCATTGGAATAATGATCAAGGACCTGTTCCAATGTCCTGAACCTACCGTCATGCATATAGGGATAGCTGCGGACTATATTTCGCAGGCTGGGTACTTTGAAAGTATACTCATCATTAGGCCGGCCGGTGATGATGGCACGCCCCAGGTCGCGCAATGATGTGTCAGGCTTGAGGCCGCTGCTCTTGTATGACTCATCCGTGAATAGAGGCTCTCTGTGGCACTTGGCACACTTCTCACGAAAGACCATGAGTCCGTTAAACTCAAACTGTGTGAGTGTATCCTCATGGCGCATGAACTGATCATATCGGGAATTGGCAGACACCATCAGACCGATGAACTGAGTGATAGCTTTCAGCATCCGCTCTGAAGAAATGATACTATCACCAAAGGCCTTCTGGAATGCATCTCGGTAGTACGGGCTATGTTTTAAACGCATTAGTACCTCATCCAATTTCTCATTCATCTCAATGGGATTGGTGATGGGGCTGAGCGGCTGCACCTCGATATTATTGACACCACCATCCCACATGAATGATTCACCCCATACTACATTCTGGATGGCTGGGACATTGCGTTTACCGATCAGACCATAGATACCATGACTGAGTGGGTGATCCATATGCCCGAATGCAGCTATCCGCTGATGGCAGCTCGCACAGCTGGTACTGCTGTCTTTAGACAATATCGGATCATAGAACAGCCTGCGCCCTAGCACAAAACCTTCAGGTGTCGGCTTATTGTTTTTGAAATCATAAACGGGTTTGGGAAATCCTTTAGGTATTTTAAACTCGATATCTTTTGCCGTGATCTTGAAATAAGGATTCTCTTCGGTGAAATCGCTGAAAAGCCAAATCGCAGCTAACATGATCAATGTTATGCTGAGTAACTTATACCTGACAATGATTTTGGTCAGGCGACCAACGATGGCGGTGGGGAATTTACCATTCATTGCTTATCCTGATAATGCTGAACATGTTTACATAATTGTCTGCGATCTTATCAGAATTATGAAAGTCTGTCACCGAAGACAATTTCGAAAAATCAATTTCATTTTTTCCTTGCAATACTTTTGCCACATCAGTTTTGATATAGAGCGTAGTGACCTTGCCGGGATTTATCTTCATCGGTTCTTTGGGGAATGTCAATGAAGTGTTGCGGATAAAATTGGTCGGTTCTTTATAGCCTCCGATATGATATTCAAAGATATGGCCGGGCTGTTTGGACGCTGGGCTTTTACCTTCAAGCTTCATAAAGATGTACCCGGTATTCCATGTCCAGAACATACCATTTATAGGGTCCAGTGCACCACTCTGCGCACCGCTACAATTATGCAGGCTGTCCACTCCTATCGTAAAGCTAATGCTGCTATAGCTGCCCGGCGGCACATCATCCAACTCTGCTTTCCATGTGGTTTCGTCATCGGCTTTGATGAGATAATAGCCATCTTCTTTGCTGTATACCTTACTATCGCTACCTGTCAGTTTAATATTGCTGATATAGTATTTGAAATTAGTGACTGTGAATATCTGGCCCAGGCCATTCACATATGTGGGGGTATCAAGGGATAGCTTTTTATCACCCACATAGTTTTCAAATCTAATGATCAGTTTGGTTTGTGCGGGTATGCTTTTAAAAGACATAGCAACCATGATGGCTGCTATGCTAAAAAAAATCAAATACTTTTTTGATGTGATGTGAAACACTCTATTCTTTTCTTTTTAATGACTTACCACAAAAGATCTTGATATCGTACCTGAATCTGTCGTTGCCCTTACTGCATACACGCCTTCACCCCATTGTGATGTAGTGAAATTGACTGATGTGCCGCTTATGGTCGTTTGATAAACCACCTGCCCGATCATATTATACACTTCTACAGTGCCATTGACAGCATTGCTTCCGAGAGCCACATTGACATTTCCATTGGCAGGATTAGGATAGATATTCATGCCAGACTGATCAGGCTTGACAGCTTTCACGCTGTTCGGCAGTTTATCAGTTGTGTCGGCGCTCCAGGTATTCTGTATCGTGATCGAATCGATCGTGATAGATGAATAATAGATCAATTGCTGGGTCAGGGTATCAAAGGTCCACTGCTCTGTAAACTTCGAAGAATCAATGACTGCCTGAAAGTTATTGAAACTATTATACATAACAGAATCACCTACAATAATGATCCACGTTTGGCCATCCTGCGGGTCGGGCTTATCACATATCCAGAGGCTGTCAAACTGTGTAAGAGCGGGCCTGCGCACAGCGACATAGTTATTTCCCTGACGGCTCAGCAGCCAAAGGCTATCATTTCTGACCTCAGTATAGTCTCCGATATACCAGTGCAGGGCGACAGTAGAGTCGCTGGGACCGAGTTCCGATGGTTTGTATTGCGGGCGGTATTGAAGAAACGCTACATTTTTTACCTGTTTGACATAGGGTAGGTCATCATTTTGATTGGTAGCTGACCTGTTATTCCAGTCATAGGCCACCTGTCCGGATCCTGTATATACAGCAGCGGTACCGACAGCAGCTACACATGGATATTGCTGATAACCCCATTTGCCGGGCCAGTAATTCTGGATAGATGAAAGCGAAATGGAATTATGTTTAAAGACCACCAATGTATCAGAATATAATTCCGAACTGACAGACGCAACGCTTAGCTGCTCTGAAATGCTTGGCACTAGTGAGATAGGTAATGTGGAGAGCGGTGCAAAAGCCGCAAATGAAGAGTTCTTCCACATATCAGAATCACTGATGAGTGCGAAAGTTTCTGCTGCGAACTGAGGAGGGAAATATGCTCCTGCGCTCCATTGAAAAACAATCCTATCCAACGAATCAAGGTAGTCGTTCTGCGCATACGCACTATCAAGTGTCTGGCCTACGATATAGGTTGTATCTATGATCGGTACCCATGTCTGTATCACAGGATCGACTGATACAGAACTAGTAGATAAGAAACCTCCGCAATGCGAGGCGCCTATAGGCATCGGCCCCAAGCCTGACAATAACCAAATTACACTATTATGATTCTGTCCGTATGCCCCGTCATATTTGTCTGCATAGTTTCTGCCCGCCGCGGGATACATGACTCCCTGATCGGTGGTCATGATAAGAAAGTCCTTCATCAGGCGCTGAGCTGCCTGCACGGCCAGGTTTTTGACTACAGTATCCTGAGAAAAATCGGCGAGGTTCAATATGCCGGCGAGGCAGTATGGATTATAGACGGTGGAGAAAAACTCATAATAGTTGTATTGTATCTTCATCTGGAGA
Organism: Bacteroidota bacterium; assembly: GCA_003165135.1. GTDB lineage: Bacteria > Bacteroidota > Bacteroidia > Chitinophagales > LD1 > UBA1941. The sequence continues at coordinate 7,868 of PLSN01000322.1, read as the reverse complement.
TAATGTACCAACCTGATGCGGAGATTGGGGTCTGCGGGTATCCCGTAGTATTCATGCAGGAGCCAGTTTGATGACATCCACTGTATCATATGATTTTCTGACCAATAACAATCCAGTGTATCGTTGTAGTTGACCCAATAATGTATAGGGCGGAGATACGGCAGGATCACAGAGTCATAGACACCGGGAGCGAAGATCAATATCCGTACGAGCTGCTCATATTGAAAATCACTCGTTGAATCTGTAGCTACTCCATTGAGCATGGTCTGCAGAGTAGCAGAGTCGATAGGCACACCCATATATGCCTGAATAGGCATTGCGTCCGTACCGGAGTATGCCAGCGCAGAATCAATGTATGCCTGCTGGCGTGCTATGTATAGCGAATCATTGGCGCTGTATACTTTGGGGCCGACAATAAGAAAGCAAAGAAAAAACAGTGCTAAAATAAATTTGTAACAAGACCTCATGTTCGTCTAAATTGATTATGGTAAAAAAAATCTTTAGTATAGAACATTAAATATAGAGATTAGTTTTTGCTTTCTGCGACCTCTTATTTCCTAAATAAAATGAGCCCTCGCGAAGATGAGAGGGCTCATTTTATTCGTCGCTTTTTATACTACTCTTTTACTATTTTTTTGACCACGTCCTGACTGCTATTGCTCACGTGGAGCAGGTACACTCCAGCCGGGTATCCGGTCATATCTATCGAATAAGCTATGGTAGGCTGCATATAGCCGAGGTCTTGCAGCAGGTTGCCTTTAGCATCATATAGTTTACCCTTGACATTGCTGGTGCTATTGTCGCCCATATAGATATAGACATAGTCCTGCGTTGGGTTAGGTACAACCTTAAATGATATCTGCTGGTTCAGTACGTAGACTCCTGTACTCGTAGATACAGTATCGGGATATACCGTAGTAGAATCTGTGATCACAAAGTGGCTGCCCGTAGGGCCTGTATTGCCGGGCTGAACCACTCCATAGTANNGTCTGTGCACTGTCTGATATAGTGACAAAGTAGGCATAAGTGCCGTTAGGATATTCAGGGGTCACACACCATCTGCCATTGCGGGAGTCAAGATCGCCAGAACCTGCTACATACTGCCAGTCCCAGAGCAGGCAACCCATGGGATATGTGATAGTTTGTGTGCCTCCCGGTCCTGTAACAGTATATGGCAGCGAAACACTCGGACCCGGATCAGCGGGAGTGGTACCATCTGGCTCTGTGGTCCTGGTTGTATCAGTGCGTATCTGATACGATGATACCATGCGCCTGATACCACCTGTACCATTCGTATCCGAATAAGCATAAGCTCCATATATCGGATAGCCATCCAGCATATAGCCGAGGATAGGTGAATGATGAGTACTGTCTGTATCGTCATAAAGACACTTAGGATTGACATGCGTGTGGTACTCGCCGCCAGGGGCAGGATGACCAAGACAGTTGTCAAAACTGTTGCCTTCAAAATAATAAGCATTGCGCGACCACACGGTATTGACATACTGGGCATCATCTGCATTAAAGATGCTCACTCCGTTTGACCAGACGCCGATATGACCATTGCCGATATTGGTTGGTGTACCGGTATTGGGTTTAGGGCTGAGTGGCAATTTATAGACGAAATTCTGATTGGTCGGCACATTGGGATTTGCATTCCACGGACCAATGCTATATCCGGGAATACAAAAACAGCTAATATATACATCGGCAGTGTCATACTGCACTTTGATAACGTTTGACGGGATCGTATAGGTAGTACTAGAACCTGATGATATCGGCACAGAGGTCCGGTTTGCAGCGAGCGTCGTATCAGGATTTTGGATCCATGATGTGATGATGGGGTTCAACTGAGCCTGACATAAAAGCGAAGAGGCGATAAATAATGCGAGGATTGTTTTCTTCATGTTATGGTTGTAATTACAAGGTGAATTCAAAATTTCGGTCTAAGATATGCTTCTACTCTGATTTGACGATCTTTTTTACGACTTCCTTCGCACCATTGCCCACATGGAGAAAATAAATGCCAGTGGGATATTGTGTCATGTCTATCGTATATGCTATCGTCGGCTGCATATAGCCTATTTCTTTTATCAGGGATCCTTTTTCATCATATAGTCTGCCGGTCACATTATTGAGGCTATTGTAGTCCATATAGATATACACATATGCCCCAGTGGGGTTTGGCACTACCCTAAATGCTATTTGCTGTATAGCTGCTACACCGTCTGAGGCCCCTGTAGTATCACCATAAACAGTAGTAGGGACATTGATCGTATTGTGTCCGCTGGTATCCGGAGGGGGGCCGACGCCTATATTGCCCGGCTGCACCACTCCATAGTATGCCCCTGCACTCGTGTATGGATAGGCCGGCGCTAATGTACTGTCAAGGGTCATAAAGTAGGCATATGTACCATTAGGATACTCCGGTGTCCTGCACCATCTGCCGTTGGCTGAGTCCAGGTCACCGAGGCCGGGCACATACTCCCAGTCCCAGAGCAAACAGCCCATAGGATAGGTACTGCTCACCGCAGGGCCTGCAGGAGATGCGACACCACCCCATGGATTTGTCGTTCTCGTAGTGTCTGTCCTAAGGCGGTATGAAGAGTTCATTCGTTTGATACTGCCACCGGTGCTGCTCGTGTCTGCATAGCCATATGCACCATAGACCGGAAACCCGTCAAACATAAAACCGATAATAGGTGAATGATGTGTACTGTCGGTCTGATCATAGAGGCACTTTGGGCTGACATGATGATGATACTCTCCCTGCTGCTGCGCATGGCCGAGACAGTTGTCAAAACTGGGATATTCAAAATAATATCCGTTTCGCGACCAGATCGTATTGACAAACTGTGCATCATTGGCATTGAAAATACTCACGCCATTTGTCAGTACTCCAATATGCCCCAAGCCTATAGCAGTGGGTGTGCCGGTATTCTTCTGCGGGGTGAGTGTTATTTTATAAACGAAATTCTGATTCTCCGCTACATTGGGATTGCTCCACGGGCCTATACTATAGCCGGGTATACAGAAGCAACTGATATAAACATCGGTGCTGGAGTACTGTTCCTTGATGATGTTTGAAGGGATATTGTCATAGCCCCGGTTTGCTACCAGAAATGTATCGGGGTTGTGTATCCATGAGGTGATGACCGGGTTGGTCTGTGCATGGCTGAACATTGTGCACAGGAGAAAAATTCCTATGAATGCTTTCTTCATAAAAAAAATTAATGTGTTACTATAAATCTTGATGTATATGATTGGGTTTTTGATTCCACTTTTAAATAATACACTCCTGCTGCCAGTTTACCCGCATAATAAGAATATTCTTTATTGGGAATAACATCTCCTGTCTCGATCAATTCACCGGCCTGGTCGTAGATCGTGCCTGTAAACTGCTGATAAATATTATTTGTAGCTAAACGGAAGTTCAACTGGTCAGATGCAGGATTAGGAAAAACTTTCAGCGAAAGGCTGGCATCGATCTGGCTGATACCTGTGGTAGTATCGGGCGTGTATGTCGTAGTACCTGCCGGCACAGTGACATGGCCTGAATTAGGTCCCAGATCACCGGCATTGCCGTGTATCACTCCGTAATAGTTGGGCCCTAACACGTATGGGAAAGTAGGTATCAGGTCAGGCCCCAGTGTAGCAAAATACGCATAAGTACCTCCGGGGTATTCCGGCGTGACACAGAATCGACCATTGTTTGCATCGAGATCGCCCAGTCCTGCCACATACTCCCAGTCCTGCATATATGCACCCAGTGGTATACTGTCAAGGGCAGGACCATAATATACGGGGGCCAATGCGGTGCCATCAGGCAGTGTATCTCTGGTGGCGATTGGCCTGAGTTGATAGCTGCTCACCATTCTTTTCACCGGACCGGCTGCATTCGGATTGGTATAGCCATATGCTCCATAGATCGGATAGCCATCAAAGGCATACCCAAGTATAGGTGCATGCACAGTGCTGTCTGTCTCATCATATAGGCAAGCGGGTGTAGTATGTGTATGATATTCATAGTGGTCATTCGGATGGCCCAGACATGGATCCATGGTCTGATCGAGCAGGTGCTCAAAGTAAAAAGCATTTTGCATCCATACACTTGAGTCATTATAGCTCTTGGTATCTTCGGGATTATAGATCGATACGCCGTTCTTCCATATACCTATATGTCCAAATGGCGTAGCGGTCAGTGTGCCTGGATTGGCCCTCGGATAGCGTGTGATGACATACACGAAGCCCTGGTTTTGTGGTACCCATGGGTTATTAGGCCAGGTATATCCCACGGGTATCCATGAGGCCACATCGGTAGTNNGGTAGTACTGATATAGACATTGCTGTCGGTATACTGCACTGCCTGCGCATTGGTCAGGATACCTGCGAAACCTGTGCTGTCTGTATTGATCTGCCAGCAGGTGATGACAGATGGCAGCTGCGCCTGTAGAGTTAGTGCCGAAGTGATCAATATGGCAATGAGTATTTTTTTCATTTGATTGTTTATTGATGAATTAATTTGATGGTAGTATTTTGTGTGAAAGATCGCATACTAAGAAAGTAAATTCCAGATGAAAAAGTGACAGCAGGTTTTAATGTAATGGAACTTCCTGCTGTTAGTGATACATCAGTAAAGGTAGCCACTGAGCGGCCCGTAATATCATAGAGTGTCAGGTTAGCATCCTGTATGCCAGCATCGGATTCTATCAATAGTTCAGTACTGAAGGGGTTTACAACCTTAATAGTATTATTAACAACAATAGGTCCATTGATACCCGACGGCAACATGGTACAGGTATATGACAGTGGATTTAACTCGATAGGACTGCCCGGTGTCAGTGTCTGTCCTGCAAAACCGGAATAGGATGGTTCATAAAACGAGCATCTGAAAACAGAGTTATTGACTGGGTAAGTACCTTGCGAGACTATACCTGAATGCGCCACTGGATTGATATAGCGCCACACAGTATTCTGTGCCGAATCAATTTCGATAAAGACACCTGAATCCCCTTCGCAGATCAGGGTATTCCCATTTGACAGTCTCTGCGCGCCAGATATTGTTTGTGAATAGAAATAACTCGATGGCGTACCGGGATATATCCAATAAGCAGAATCAGGTTGATACGACTGGCCGGGGACGAGTGTATAATTTCCTGCTGAATCGACAGGTGGAGCAAATACTTCCACCTGCGAATAAGTTCCGCTCGGGCGATCCCATCCGTTGTTGAATACCATAATATTCCCTGCGCCCACCAGCCCGCTGTCTATCCAATGCGGGTTATGGTCACCATAAAGTTGTTGATTGGATGCGGTGCCTGCATTATAGGTAGCGGGATTCCCCCATCTGTAGAGAAAGTCACCTCCCTTGCCATGTGCACCTCCGCTATGCGACGCGGCCTCAGCGGTCGTGGTACTGTGGTCAATGACCCAAACCTCACTCATATTATGTGAATTGAGTATGATCTGGTCGAGGGCTGGATTATAATCGATTGCATTGCAGTGCAACCAGTCGGAAGTATTGGCCAGATTAAAGGTCGGTCCAATATAATTCAGGTTCAATAACTCAGGATGTTGTGCCACGACACCATAATTTGTTTTGGTAGCATCAAAGTCCTGTATAAGGTGGTCCCAAACATGCCACTCCCAAACGATATTTCCTCCATTGGTGCCTACCGGTTGTATCTCCACTATTTTTTCGCTCCACAAAGAAATACTATCAAGGTAAACAGAGTCACGGCCTGCCGCTATGGCCTGTGCAAGTGTTTTTAACTCCCAGGCATGTACCAGAATGTTGCCGTTAGGCAGCTCTATTATATCGTGGTGTTGGCAGTCTGTGTCTGACGAAAGAGTATAGGACCAAGTTACATTACCGTTCCAGTCATACTTCTCCAGTGCACCGCCATTGCCATCAGATGTGAAGACCGCGTTGTGGTCAGCGCCCGGACGCAGCAGGCTCCCGTCCGGGTAGAGATAAACTGACAAAGCGGGATGATAGCTGCTTGTCCATGTGTGTACCTGATAGCCGCATTTATCGATCAGATAAGTAGTAGTAGATGAGATAGGTGCAAAGAGCACATATCCTACTGTAGACCCTGTATCCTGAGCGATCAAGCCGACAGTTTGACAAGGAACAATCATAGAAAATAACAGAAAGGCAACCAATGTGAAGGCTGTTTTTATCATTGTATTTTTTTTTAGGTTCTTATTCAGGCCTCCTGCCCGGAGGTGGTCCGTCAGGCCCGCGCCTGAAAAGGTTAATAATAATGTCGTCAAATATTTTCTGTTGTTCGGGTGTGCATATTTTGCGGACCTCTGCGAGATGATGATAGGTGGCCTGTTCTATTTGCTTTTTGTTTTCAGCTATTTCATTGATCAATGAATCAGAAGCTGCAGTATTGTCCTGGCCGTTTTTGACAAGATCAAATAGCGCCTGATGCGTACGGCGGTCTTTTTCATTTACAGCCATAATGATGTGATGATGTTCATCCCTGAGCTGCTCAAACTGCTTGCGCTGTGTTTCATCGAGTTTTAATTCATGTATGATGAGCTCTGCCCTGTCAGGTCCCGGCCCACGCCCATCCCTCAATGGGCGCGGAGCATGGGCGCCAAACCAGATGAAGCCAACGATGATCACATTCAGTATGATAAGCAGTACTGTAGTCCCGACGAGCAATTTTATTTTTGATGAATCAGTCATATCTCTTGTATTAAAAGGATTCGTTTTATCAGTTTCCGAAAATAGCTGCTGCAGGGTCACTGGCGGCACTTTGTCCAAGGCCAAACTCTGATGCTGCCGCCCTCACTTCCAGCACTTGTGCTGATCTTTTAATGTTGCTCAGATAGCTATATATGGTCACTACATTGAGCAGCAGCAGCAATGCGACAGAAGCAGCGATCCTCCATATCAGTGAGTTATCATTGGATACAGGAGAGATTGTATATTCTCGGGCTGTGCCCAGGCGTGACATAACCGCATCGGTCATATCAGAGGACTGTGCACGAACCGCGCCATCAGCGCTGTTTAGTACTTCCTCTACCCATATTTGTTTTTCAGTTTGCATACTATGTTTACTTAGACGTTATGATTAAAATATTCCTTCGCTTGGCTTTCATCTTAAAATATGGCGATGTCCTATTCGTTATTCTCTATTCATTATTCACTACTTTATCTCATCATATATACCTTCCAGATATTTCCGCAGGTTTTGCTTTGCCCTCTGGATGAGGGATTCGACTGCACCTTCTTTGATCTGCATTACTTCGGCAATTTCTCGTTGACTTAGTTGCTCCAGTTTGCTCAGTGTGAAAGCGATCTTTTGATTGTCCGGTAGCTGGTCTATAGCCCGAAAAAGGTAAGCCGCCTTCTCTTTATTTTCCTGCAATATGCCGGGATGAACCCAATTGACAGGATGGTGCTTTATTTCATTTCGGGTAGTAGTGAGCGATGTGAGAAATGCAAAACGCTTTTTCCGTTGCTTACTTCGTATCAGATCGAGCGATTTGCTCACTGTGATACGATACACCCAGGTCGAGAGAGATGATTCTCCTTTGAAGCCTGATATGGAGTTCCAAACTGTCAGAAAAACATCCTGTGCCAGTTCCTCAGCATCCGGGACATCTTTTACAAATGAGAGTGCCGTATTATAGACACGCTCCTGATACTGCTCCAGGAAATCCTTTAAAGCAACAGGCCGCTGGTCTTTCAAACCTTGTATCAAACCCTCCTCATCTGCCATCTATATGTCTGTCGTGGTGTATGTTTGGGTCAATATACGTGTTTATGAATAATTAGACGACACAGAGAAAAATTTCCTTCTGCATGAAACAAAAAAAAGGCGCAATGTTCTGCGCCTTTTTTTAATCTG
>PLSN01000270.1 GCA_003165135.1 Bacteroidota bacterium | reverse complement strand
ACAGGGTTACCATTATGATCAAACATTACCACAAAAATATCATCCGTCGCTCCTGTATTATCAAAATTCGTTATCGCCTGACCTCCAAAATTTATAAAAGGAGAATAGTAATATCCGGTGATGTATACATTACCGACGGAGTCCACGGCCACACCGTCAGGCACATCATTCTGATCACCGCCATAACCATTGGCCCATATCAGATTGCCGTTAGGGTCGTATTTTGCGACAAAAATGTCTTCCGACCCATCAGTGGTATCATTGGTCAGCTGCTGCGACCCGAAAACTGCTGTGGGTGAACTGTAAAACCCTGTGACATAACTATTGCCTGCTGCATCTACCGTCACACTGCCGGCATAGTCGTCCAGGCTGCCGCCGGCATCATTTGCCCAGAGCGCATTGCCGCTCGAATCATATTTTACTATGAAAATATCATTCCATCCATCTCTTTGATTCGTTATGGTCTGGCTCCCAAATTGTAAAGATGTGCCATTGAAACGCCCTACCATAAAAGCGTTGCCAAACTGATCGGCGCTCAAGCCATATGCCTGTGTACCACCGGTAGCGTCATAACTGGTTTGGGCCCATAGTACGTCCCCCAGGCTATCACATTTGATCAGTATGTCATTATGGTCCTGTATCGGAGCAGTGGAATTATAATATTCGGTTTGTCCTACCAAGATAGAATCTGATTCAAAAAAGGCAGCTATAAATACATTGCCGGAAGGGTCGGTGGCCACACCCTGCCCCCGGTCATAGTAGTCACCTCCGAAGCTTTTTGCCCAGAGGAAATTGCCTGATGAACTTATTTTGAGTACGAATATATCATCGGTAGAGTCTGTAGGGCCATAGTTGTATATAGTCCTCGGCCCTGCGGTGATCGAGTCAGACTGAAACCCTCCTACTACATAGGCATTTCCATTCTTATCAGTGGCTATCGCATTGGGGTAATCATAGTATGTGCCGCCGAAACATGTGGCCCAAAGCACATTGCCAGAGGGATCATATTTCACGATAAATACATCATTAAGATTGCCACCGGGTGTATGATTATATAAGGTAAAAACCACGAATGTGATGCTATCTGCCCAGAAATAACCTGTCACTAAGATATTGCCCTGACCATCTACCGCTGCGAATTCTGCACCGGATGCGGTATTGGTATTGCTAGGTGTTATGGCTGTTTTGGCCCACTGCCATTCATGGCTTTGCGCCGAAATATTCAAACAAAAAAATAAGTACAAGGCAATGATCAGGTATGTTTTCTTCATATTTCGTTAATTCAATTTTCTCAAAACTATGAATTGTACTTTGTCTGACCGAATTATTCTTGTTAAAATCATTGATTTTTGCCCCAACGTGAGAAGGTTTGCCCCATTTCTTGAGGTAGATTTAATGCCTATATTTTGCTATATTAATTTAATATTGCTATTTTTGCATTGATAGTCTAATGCCGTTCTGTGAGAAGCAAATTGTACCTGCTAATTTTTATCTTCTTCGCGCTCTCCGCGTTCTTTACGTTTATTTTTCACCGCTAAGGACGCGGAGAGCGCAAAAGAGAATTCTAAATAAACAAAGGCTGCAAGCTGACAGAGTATTGATTTAATGCCAAAATGGCATTAAGCGGGGGTCATATTCGAAAATTAGTTATACATTTAACAAATAGCAATATTACTTTATTTTATTTGTATAATGCTAAATATTAAAACTATAGGAAAATACTAAAAAATCACTCAATAATGGGAAAATAGGATTATTTCTATGTATAAATGAAAAAAATGTAGTGGCTGAATTAAACTTAATCCTGCCAAATCGACCGATAGGAACTAGAACTTATGTAATATTTATTACATCGGACCGTTTATACACTTTAAACTTATCCATAACTATGAAGAATTACACTTTGCTATTTATTGCTACTCTGCTATTAATATGCTCATGTAAGAAAAAATGCGATGGTGGCTGCGGTGCAAATTATATATGCAACAATGGTCAGTGCCAGTGTAAACAATGGTATGAAGGTGCAAATTGTGACATCCCTATGAGTCAAAAATTTGTAGGCAGTTTCGCAGGTATACTATATACCAACGGTAGAAATCCCAAACCAGATACATTGGTCTTTTCAAACATTAATTTTGGTAGACTTGTCCCGAACTATGCTTTCACACCAGCTTTCACCACTGCTGACCTCACGGCCGCCCAACTAGATTCAATGCTTGGTGGAATATATTTGAGCTCATCCACTCAGGGTAATTGTTTTATTGAAAATGCCTCGCAATATTTTGATAACAATATTAACTGTGGCGTATGCCAGATAAATGCAGAAGGAACTATCATTTCCCTTAGTTATTCGCCATTAATTGTAAGTCCTATCTCGGCTATGAATCAGCCGTTGGATTCGACAGTCATTTATACTTTCACCGGTGTCAAGATGTAGCTGCTCTAAATATTATCACTCTTTAGCAATTGCACTTTTGCTATCCCATATTAAACGGTTACCTTCGCGCCCATGCACTATTTATCAGTAGACAATATCTCCAAGTCTTTTGGAGCAAAGCCATTATTCAACAATATCAGCTTAAACATATCAGAAGGTGACAAGGTCGGTCTCATAGCCAAGAACGGCGCCGGCAAAAGCACCATGCTCAATATCATAGCCGGCAGGGACAATACAGAGAGCGGCAAAATATGGGTGCACAAGGATGTCAAGATCTGTTTCCTCGATCAGGAACCTGTGTTTGATCTGGAGAAGACCGTGGTGGAAAATGTATTCGAGCATAAGCACCCTGTGATAGATGTGGTGAAGGAATATGAGGCACTGATGACAGAAGAAGAGCCTGACGGCGACCGTCTCGCACATGTCATGGGCAGGATGGATGAACTCAGCGCTTGGGACTTTGAGAACAAGGTACACCAGATACTCACCCGTCTCAAGATAGGCACACTGTCACAGAAGGCAGGCTCACTATCGGGCGGCCAGAAGAAACGCCTCGCTCTCGCCAAGACATTGATAGATGTGGAGTTTGACTCCTCACGTAAACTCCTCATACTCGATGAGCCTACCAATCACCTCGACTTTGATATGATAGAGTGGCTGGAGAATTTCCTATCGGATGCGAAGGTCACACTCATACTCGTGAGCCACGACAGGTATTTCCTCGACTCGGTGTGCAACGAGATCATGGAGCTCACACCTAATGAGCTCTATACCTACACCGGCGACTATGAGTACTTTCTGGAGCGCAAAGCGGAGCGCGAATCAGCCGAAGGTGCGAGCGTGGACAAGGCGCGTAACCTGATGCGCAAAGAACTCGAATGGATGCGCAAACAACCAAAGGCCAGGACCACTAAATCCAAGTCCCGTATCGATGCCTTCTATGACCTGCAGGACCGTGCTGCGGGCAAGATCAAAGACCAGGACCTACTGCTCAATGTGAAAATGTCCCGTCTGGGTGGTAAAATACTCGAACTAAAAAGGGTATACAAAGCATATGGTGAAAAGAAGATCCTCAACGGATTCGACTATACATTCAAACGTGGCGACCGTATCGGTATCATCGGCGAGAATGGTGTCGGCAAAACCACTTTTCTCAATATCATTCTAGGACAGGAAAAAGCTGACTCAGGTAAAATAAATACAGGTGAAACCATAGTCTTCGGCTACTTCGATCAGAAAGGTTTGCAATGGAAAGATGACAAACGAGTGATAGAGTATGTCAAAGATATTGCAGAGCATTTCCCATTAGCAAACGGAGATAAGGTCTCTGCTACCAAGTTTCTGGAGCTGTTTCAGTTTACACCGGAGCAGCAGTTCACTCATATCTCCAAGCTCAGCGGTGGTGAGAAAAAGAGGCTACAGCTGCTGGCGATACTTTTCGAAAATCCGAACTTCCTGATACTTGATGAGCCTACTAATGACCTTGATCTTATCACACTGCAGGTACTTGAAGATTTCCTTCAGTCATACCAGGGCTGTGTCATTATAGTATCTCACGACAGGTATTTCATGGACAAACTGGTAGACCACTTGTTCGTTTTTGAAGGCGAGGGAAATATCCGCGACTTTCCGGGCAACTATACCTTATACCGTTTCTACAAAGATCAGGAGAAAAAGACAGGGGTATTCAGTGATGATGCCAAGTCGTCCTTCCTGAATGCAGCACCTACTGAGAAAAAAGAGGAACCGAAACCGGAATCGTCCAACAATAACAATACCCCAAAAAAGCTTTCCTTTAAAGATAAATTTGAGTTTGAGGCGCTGGAAAAAGACATGCCGGTACTTATTCAGGAGCGCGACCAGCTCAACGAAAAGATAGCCTCCGGTGCACTCCCATACGATGAACTCGAAAAACTACTTAAAAGGATCGCAGAGGTTACCGAACTTCTTGAACAGAAAGAACTCAGATGGCTGGAGCTGAGCGAAAAGGTCAGCTGATCTTCATTTCCCCTACATTTTACTCTTTTATGAGCAAGTTCTAACTCACTACATATCATGTATTTGGGTCTTATAGTGTTAAATATTGAAACATAATCCAGGAGTATACCGTAACACTATAATAAACCCCCAAATCATGAAATATTTATACTCCATATTGATCATAGCTATCGGATTCTTTGCATTACCAGTCATTTTTGATGTTTCAGGGCATGTAGCTGACCATCTCAGATTGGCCGGAAAAGATGGGGATGACAGCAATCCATCCAGATTCGAAAAGATCGACCGCTACAACGAAAATCAAGCTAATACACCAACCACTAAACCGATTGCAGTAAGGATCATTAAAGAATAATTTCTTTTCATATCATATTTCAATACCAAAAGGCCTGCTCGTTTGAGCAGGTTTTTTTATTTCCGGGGCTACCCGTTCTAATCATTGTTTCGATTCCTTC
>PLSN01000151.1 GCA_003165135.1 Bacteroidota bacterium | reverse complement strand
AATGATACGGCTCGAGGCACAGGAGGTGAGGCACTACTGGTTGAATAATCAGTCACTCTACAATCCCGGCATGACGGGTGCCAATGAGGATGTGGTCGGCTCTGCCATCATCAATCAGGAGCAGGCATTCAACTTCCCTGGTGCACCTGTAACCGGCTGGCTTCAGGCCAATGGCCGATTGGGTTATTCTAATTCATCACTCGGTGGCGGACTATCATTTGAAGAGTATGGTGTGCTGAAAGATTACACCGCCTTTATGTCTTATTCATATGCAGTGCAATTAAAAAAAGACCGCAGACTGATGTTTGGTGTAGGAGGACAGTTCAGCCTGATACAGGAAAACGGAAGCTCACTGACCACGACATTTGCAGGGGATGACATTTACAAACTCAATACTACAGGTTATGATGTAAATGTATCCCTCGGCGCGGCCTATGTGACCAAACATTTCTATGTGGGATTTTCTGTGCCTAAGATCATACACAACGCATATGACTATGCTGATGCCAGAAATTCATACAGCCTGGAGCCATTCAACTTCAACCTGATGGCGGGATATGACCTCGCAGTCGGAAAGCATTTCCACGTCGAGCCTTCATTTATGATACGCTCGGACACTCAGGAGCGCTTTAATGCTGACATAAACATCAATTTCAAATATAAGGATGTGTTTTGGTTTGGCCCATACTATCGTGTCAATGCCTCTATCGGGTTTGACCTCGGGGTGAGTATCACCAAATACCTCAAACTGAGCTATGCAGGCGAGATACAGCAGACCTCATATCGCACATCGAGCTATGGCAATCATGAACTTATTTTAGCATTTAAGATACCAAGGTTTACCAGAAGGATAGCGCAGTCGCCGAGATATTTCTGATAAGTGAAAAAACAGTCAAAACAGGCTATGAAGTATTATCACATAAAATTGTTTTCAATCGTTTCCCTGCTTCTGTTAGTGGCCCTGTCAGGCTATGGCTCAGGATGGAAGAAAGCCCTGAAATGTGCGGACAAGCAAGCACAAAAGAAGTACTATGCGGTGGCATCGGAGAAGTACGAGCATATCCTGAGATATAAGCCATGCAAGAAAGATAGTGCAGCATGGAGAGACTTGGTATCAGGTATCAAGATCAGGCTCGCTAACTGCTACATGAAAATGGGTAATAGCATCAAGGCCGAAGCTAATTATGGAGATGTGGTAAAAAGCGGAAAGGCAGATGCAGGCACTATCTTCAACTATGCACGCAGCCTCCAGTCAAACAGTAAATACGTCGATGCGAAAGAGTGGTTTGATAAAATAGCTGATGATAAATCGGTAAAGGATAAAAAGCCAAAAGCATTCGCAGATAAATGTGAGAAAGCTATTAAAACACCAAACCCAGAAAATAAATACGCGANNCTTTTAATACATCAGCCTCTGAATATGCACCTGCTTACTATCAAAAGGGGCTGGCGTTTACATCGAACTCTGCCGAACGCTTCGTACCTGCTCATCGCATCATGTGGAACAAAGAACGCTTTACAGATATCTATACTGTACAGGAAGATAATAAAGGCGACCTGAGGGTGGTAGACAAATTGCCTGCACCGCTCAACTCAAGGCTCAATGACGGCGCAGCTACTTTCAATGCTGCAGGTGATGAGGTATTCATTACCAGAAACAATAAGAAATGTAAAAAGCACGATCAGCTGCAGATACTGAGGAGCAAATTTGACGGGACCAACTGGAGCAGGCCTAGGGCATTGAGTTTCGAGATGCCTGGTGCCAGCTACGCACATCCTTCGCTGTCTGCCGATGGCAATACACTTTATTTTTCATCTGATGTATCAGGTGGCTACGGAGGCATGGACCTCTATATGGTCAGGAGAAATGGCAATGCCTGGGAGTCACCGGTCAATCTCGGCCCTGTGGTTAATTCATCGGGCAATGAGACATTCCCTTTCATAGCGGCTGACAGTTCACTTTACTTTACTTCTGACGGACAGCCCGGCTACGGAGGCATGGATCTTTTCCATTCGAAATTCAAGGAAGGAAAATTCGCAAAGCCTGATAACATGGGCGTGGATTTCAACTCCGCTAAAGATGACCTGTCGATGATCGTCGATACCAGAAATCGCACAGGCTACTTTGCCAGCAATCGCGATGGCGATGATGATATATTCAGCTTCAAACTAGCGCCACTCAAAAAAGTGGATGAGAAGGAAAAAGAAAGGCAGGAGCTGTCATCAATGAGGGTGGGTAAAGTGCTGGATAAAGCGACCGGCAGTCCGATATCAGGCGCACGTGTTGAGATATCCAAACCTTCAAACCCTATGACCGGTGTATACTATTATACTAATGACACAGGAGCATTTCATGTAGCACGAAAACTGGAAGCTGATGAGCAGGTCAAGGTCACAAAGTCCGGGTATAAGGACAACACATTTACGGGCGCTAATGTGGCCGAGGCAAAGTCCTTTGAGATATCAATGGACTCAGAGGCCGGGTCGTCTATCGCAAGGCGTGACTTCACTACACTCTACTATGATGTCAACAAATCTGATCTCAACAGTAGTATGATAGAAGTACTTCGTCCTGTGGTGGATGGAATGAAGAGATCGCCTGATAATATAGCATACATCAGCGGCTACGCTGATGAGCGTGGAGGAGATACATACAACTATGGCCTTTCGCTGCGCAGAGTGGAGGAAGTCGTGAATTATCTCTCCAGCCAGGGGATCAACAAAAACAGGATACAGTCTTCTTTTTTTGGTGCTGTGAAACTATCAGATAAATGCCGTAGAAATCCCAAATGTGTCACTGATACTGATCGCGAAAATCGCCGCGTGGAGATATACATCACTAATCAGAAGTAGGGTCCTTATTTATTCTTAGAGAATTCACTCCAATACTATCTTGCCTTGATGGATGTTATTTCCTTGTTCTGTAATCTGGTAGAAATACATTCCTTTTCCTTTTCCGCTTAGTATGACAGGATAGTTATCCTGACCGGCGATCGATGTGTATATATTTTGGCCAAGCTGATTATATACTTCTATCGCACTTCCGTTCACGACGCCTCTGAAA
>PLSN01000037.1 GCA_003165135.1 Bacteroidota bacterium | reverse complement strand
GATAGCCGTAGCAGTTACATATTATCTCCTGGGCCCGGGTTTTTGGGGGGGCGATGCGCTGAATGGCTATATACAAAGTGTCACTAAAGAATACAGCTCTACTCAACCTGTTTTTTTGGCCTTTGTATGTTCCCTGACCAATCATATTATCGCAGGTGCGCAGCCTGTCCTTTTGATATTCTCATTCCTTTATTTTCTTGGCCTTGCCTTGTTTATTTTTATGCATATAGCTAACCGGTTTATAGCATCTATGCTTTTTTTTTTAGTGGGTTTCTGGCCGCCATTGTATAGCCACATCGGTGTAATACAGACAGAAGAGATGCAATTAGCAATATTGTCGATCACCATTCCGCTGGTCATATTGCTGTATAGATATCAAGGCAGGTTCAGATGGGTAATATTTGCAGCCTCTGTTATATTGCTTTGCTGCTTCTGGCTCGTAAGGTATGATAGTATATTTATCTCTATTATCTTAATATACTGGCTTGGCTTTTCTCNNAGGATTTTATTGTTGACAGGAGTGCTGGCCATCTCATTTAGCTTGACCGGTATTATACTTGACGAATCACTTCACTTCAACACGGTATGCAAACAAGAAATGAGAAATGCCCTTATGATAGCAGACCTGGCCAGTATATCAGTAGAGAGCAAAGTGAATTACGTTCCTGAGTATTGCTGGCAGCCGTATATATCACAAAATGATAAGACAATAAAAAAAATGGAAGTCGGCAAGCAATGGGAATTGTCTTACTTTTCTTTTTTATTTAATATCGACCCGTCAGTCGGGCTTTTTAAATATAATACATCTCAATATACAGCTGATCTGAGGAGCACATGGCTAAAAACAATACTAATGCTCCCGTTTTTCTATTGTCGATTTCACCTCAAATATTTCATATGCTTTTTACTTGGGGTACATTTTGAAGCCAGTCTTTATGACGGGATACATATCTCTCAAATAAACAACTCAAGATTAACTATTGAGAAATCAAATGCAGTAGATCGGTTTTTAGAAAAAAACAAAGACAGGTTCATGTATAGTGATGGGGGTATAGTATACTATAATGATGATAGGCCTATTACGGATCAACAGGCCAGTGATCTTTTATCGCTAATAGACGAACGCAGGATATCCGATGTCAAGTGGATGAGGCACTTTTCTCAGATACAAAGCAAAGTATATACAGCTAGAAGCGAAATGGCTGAGCAATATGTTCTCCCATTTTTCTATCTTTTTGAAAGATGGTTCAAACCTTTATGCTGTTTGATCACTTATTTTATCATCGCTATATTGGGGTTGATATTTTTCAGACAAAAGATCAAAGATGATTATTCCAGACTATCCTTTATCGTTTTGATATGCTGCGGGACTGTCAATATCCTTCAGCATTTTTTTATCGCTACTGACCCGATCTTCCGGTTTGGTNNGCGGATTGATTCTAATGTCCAGGCATTATCGGCCAAATACCTATATTTGATTTAAATGGGAAGTTCGGAAAATATGCACAGATCAAAGACTATCATTCTCTTTTTTTTGTCTCTCTTTATTGGTTTGGCGATCGCCGAATCACTGTTAAGACTATTCTTTGGGATAGAACCCGGCAGGCATAATTATGACAGGTCATTTACAAAAGTTGACTCCCTTTTCATCCTTAAAGGATTTTATGCAGACAGTGAAGGGATATTCAGAGTGGATCCTGCGACCATAAAGGATATCAATGGCAGATTGGCGGCGCCCAATATACCACGGTATGATCACCTTTTTGATCCGTNNATCTATACTGTAGCTGATGAGATGAGGGATGTGATGCTAAACAAGGAAACCAATAGTTTTCAGTCAGTATATCGATCCATTCTCAGTAAAAAAGAAGGCCAGACAGATCTTGATTCAGCTCTGATTTATTTTGTGCACCACCCTATAAATAATGACGGCTTTTGTGGCATTCCCATCAAACCCTACCGAAGTGGAAAGAAAAAAATACTTCTCCTTGGTGATTCCTTCACGTGGGGCCGGACAGTCAAGAATATCACTTCTGCTTTTGCTAATGAGCTTCTCGCAAAAGGATACACAGTATATAATACGGGAGTAAGCGGAGCAGACCCCCCTCAGTATCTGGCTTTAGCTAAAAAGTTTATTCCTGTTTTAAAGCCGGATATAGTGATCGTCAATTTTGCAATGGGCAGTGATATAATGAATTCCCCACGGCCATTGGTACCATTTCAGACCATTTTTTATAGAACCAATGCTGGATATTTATTTTCTTCACCGCAGGGTGTCTATCTGAACGGGCCTAAAGAAACATATCTCTTCATAAAAGATGAAGCTACAATCCCATCTACTTCGTGCTTTAATAAATTGTGTAAACTATCTGCCGTAGGAACCGCAATATGGAAATTTCTTTTTTCTATTGGTCTCGTAGGCAATCAACACCCCGAGCATGACGAGTATTGGCAAAAAGTAAAAGATAGTTTTTCAGAAATTCCATACTCAAACGCTGATCTTGCTTATATACAAAAAGTATCAACAGACTACGGGGCAAAATGTATCATCGTGGCAATTCCCGACCTCCGCCCCGGTGGGGCTTGTGACCCTAAGAAGATACCACACCTTTTTCAAAACATTCCATATGTGTATTCTCCAGTCAAAAAGAATGGCTATAGCCTGAGTGATGGACACTTTAATACCCTCGGGCATAAAGAGTATGCCAAATTTTTAGATTCGCTAATACAAAATACAGAAACCAAGTAAAGAAAAAGACAAAGATGCAAGTCCAATTCTTGCGGGGCCCACAGAGCTATTTTGATAAGCGTGGTAGATCGTAGTTTTTTTGCGTGTAAACT
>PLSN01000230.1 GCA_003165135.1 Bacteroidota bacterium | reverse complement strand
CAGATGAGGCATTATGGAAAGACTGTACTGAAAAATCGCCTAAGAACGGCAGAGGGCTTATGAATTATGGCCTTGCTCTTATGACAAGAGGGGACTATACAGGTGCGGACAAATATTTCAGTGATGGGCTCATGTACTGGCCCAACTACTCCTATCTGGATGTGAATATGGCCATCCTGAAAGATGCAGAGGGAAAGAAAGATGAGGCTGAAAAGTACTTCAAATTAGGAGTGCAAAATGGCCCCACATATCCCAATTCATATTACTACTATGCTCGTTTTCTCAATGCTAACGGAAGAAATGATGAAGCGGTAGGCCTTCTGAAGAAAGCTTTGGAGATGGCAAGCGCACATATGGACTGCCGCTATCTGCTCATGGATATATTATACTCTCAGAAACGATTGGAGGAGTTGAAACAGGTCGCTAACTCCACCATGCAGATAGCACCAAATGATCTCAAAGCGGCAGACTATCTCAAAATGGCGTCCGGCAAGTCTCAACTGGATATAACCAAAGAAGCTGCCGAAACCCGCAAAACACCCGATGACTATCTGAATCTCTCCTTACAATACTATAACGCGGGAGACTATCAGGGCTGTATAGATGCTGCCAAAAAATCTCTCGAACTGAAACCTGACTATGCGGCTGCCTATAATAACATTGGCTCGGCGTATAATGTGATGAAGAAATACAAAGAAGCAAAAGAAGCAATGCTGAAAGCTTTGGCGATCGACCCAAACAGTCAGTTATATAAAAACAACCTGGCAGTATCTGAAGCAGGATTAAAAGGGGCAAGCAAATGAAAACACTATCCATAGTAATACCCTGCTACAATGAGGCCAAGAGCCTGCCGGTAGTGCTACCGGAGCTGATCAGTTTCGTCAATGCAAGAGACTATCGCCTTATCATCACTAACGATGGGTCCAAAGATGATTCGTTAAAAATATTGCAAGAGCATTTCGCCAATGAATCAAGATGTACAGTGGTCAATCACAAGGTAAACAGAGGATATGGCGGCGCTATCAAATCCGGTATCCAGAAAGCAGGAACTGATTATGTCATCACCATTGATGCCGATGGCCAGCATTATCTGGACGATGTAGATAAGCTTTTCTCACTCATCCAGCAGCAGGATGCTGACATGATCGTCGGCAGCCGAAAGGGGCAGCAGGAGGCCTCTGCGTTTCGCGGGTTGGGTAAATCACTGATCCGCGGCATAGCGAAATTTCTAATGCCGATGAATATCCATGATATCAACTCGGGCATGAAGATATATGATACTGTTCTCGCTAAAAGATACCTACCGCTCTGCCCTGATGCTATGGCTTATAGCGACATCATCGCCCTGGTCTTCATCAATCAACGGCATAAGGTAGGCGAGGAGCCGATACGCATCAAGCCACGAGTAGCCGGCGATAGCACCATCAATGTCAAGACAGCCTACGAAACGATCATGGAGATCATCAACGTAGTGATCCTCTTCAATCCCATGCGTGTATTCTTTCCCATAGCCGTATTCTTCACTTTGTCAGGAGTCATATGGGATATACAGTTCTTTTCTGTGGGTTTGGGTGTCAGCACCGGTGCGGGTATGCTGGTAGTCTCCGGATTTATCTTCTTTATGCTTGGGCTGGTGACCGAGCAGCTATCTCAAATCCGAAAAATGCAGATCAGGCAATGAGTCCCGTCAATCCCAATAGTAATTTCTTTCTCTTTAGTGTGGACCTGGAGGACGTACGTGATTTCATACCCAATGGGAATAAATATAAAGAGGCAGTTCCTGCCAATACAATAAAATATCTTGACTGGCTGGACAAGGTAAATGCTAAGACTACCTTTTTTATAGTTGGAACAGTAGCTCGCACCTATCCCGACCTCATTAGGGAAATCATTAAAAGAGGCCACGAGACAGCCTCTCATACTGACAATCACTTGCATCTGACCAAACAAACTGAGGACGAATTCAGAAAGGATTGTGATAGTTTCTTAAATACGATGTACAGCTTAGGTGCAACATCTGTTAAGGGTTTCAGGGCACCAACCTTCTCTATGGTCGAGCAGAGCAAGTGGGCATATAAGGTGCTAAATGAATTTGGCTTTACTTATTCGAGTTCCGTATTGCCATCTACGAACCCTATGTTCGGCTGGCCAGAGTTTAAAGGTGAGGGCTATTATGAAGGCATCTATGAATTGCCCATGAATGTTGGCTCCTGGCCGTTCAAAGTGCCCTTTGGGGGTGGAGTCTATTTCAGATTTTTTCCGACATTCATTCTAAAAGAATTATTCCGATCCACTTTTCAAACTAATAAACCGGTATTGAGTTATCTTCATCCTTATGATGTGGACACGGAGCAGGAACGGTTCATGCACCCGCATCTGAATGACAGCAAGGCCCTCAACTGGCTCATGTATGTCAATCGGACTGGGGTGTTTGAGAGAATGGAATACCTTATCAAAAATCTCAATGCCAGTATCGTACGGTATGATGAGTACCTGAAGCCTAAACTACAACAATCATAGTGGCCAGTAATATCAAAATAGCAGATCATGAAGCGCAGATACTCTCAAAGTATCTGGTGGGAAAAGAATGTCCCTCTGAGATCGCCGATCGATATCTGGANNTCTATCTCAAACTCATTGACAGTGGGCTGGCTATCTCAAACCCACAATCAGCGCTAAGGAAAAGGATCTTTATCATGCTCGCGATCCTTGAGGCATCTCCAGACTTCACAGAGAGTTTCTTACCGCAGGAAAGAAGTATATTTTATCTGATACCTCTCGGGTTCAAAGCCGGACTTAGTGCGTTGTATCTGGTATTTGGCACACTAACAGTCAAAGTACTT
>PLSN01000178.1 GCA_003165135.1 Bacteroidota bacterium | reverse complement strand
CGAAATCGGCGTGGCCCGGGGTGTCAATGATATTTATTTTGATACCTTTATAATCGACAGATACGTTTTTGGCGAGAATGGTAATACCTCTCTCACGCTCAAGGTCGTTATTGTCCAGTATTAATTCTCCGGCGTGTTGGTTTTCTCTGAAAAGCGAGCACTGGTGAAGTATTTTGTCAACAAGGGTCGTTTTGCCGTGGTCAACGTGGGCGATGATGGCTATATTTCTAATATTCATTTTATCTTTTGAAAGCGGGCGCAAAAGTAAGAAAATAAAGGAGACTCAACATTAAATCTACGTATACAAATTTTTTTATATTTGCAAATAATGGAGTTTAATGAACAAAATGTGGATTTTTTGTGTACAAGTTTGATTTTTTAGATAAATCAGTTACTTTTGTTGCCTTATGGGAAAATTTTGACACAGCCCTTTTTTTGTAAAATATCTCGAAATTTTAACAAATCTGATATATGAAGTATTTTTTCTCTCGTCTTTTTATCATTATCTGTTTGTTTTCTGCCGGACTTAAAGTCGCAGAAGGCAAAGTAGAATATGCGGTTACAAANNAGTGTTATTGAGACACCAAAAGACACTACAAAGAAGGCTGCTGATACCAACAAAAAAGCAAAAAAGGGCAAAAAAGACGACAGCGGTTCAAATGACAAGTCAAAAGGCGGGAAAGATTCTCAGAATCAGACCCAGTTCATGAAACCTGATATGGACGCGACTGAGTATAATTTCTATGACAGAAAGAAGATCAGTACGCCACTGATGCCCAGGTATGATTTAGATTCAGCGGTTTATCAAAAAGGATTTGCAAAAAAAGAAGAACAGCAAAAAGCCTATCTGCAAAACAAATACCATTTTCCTGCCCGTCCGAAAGACCAGTGGGAGATCGGCCTTCAGGGAGGATCATCTCTGATCTCAGGTGATATCAAACCTAACTGGGGTACCGGCTGGGGTGGTGGATTCTCGGTGAGAAAGGCGATAAACTATTTCTTCTCTCTGCGTTTGTCTTATATATTTTCCCTCATCAAGGATCAGGACTTGAACCCTCGTCAGGATCAGGAATTTGATAAGGCATTGAATTCGAGTGGTTCAGACCATGCTGATTATTATAATTACTCCTATAATGCGGCGGGAGTTTTGGTAAATACTCCAAGTCCCGGAAATTCAGAGCAGTCGTTATTTCATAATTACAAAAACACCAGTCATCAGGTACATATCGATGGGGTGATCAATCTGGGAAATGTTTTATTCCACAAAGAACGCACTTTAGTAAGCCCATATATCTTTTTTGGTGTAGGATTTCACCTGTATCGTACACAGGAGAATATGTTGGATAAAAATGGAAACATCTATAATTTCAATCATATTGATAGTACATGGACGGCAATGACAAACAGCAGCGTTAGCCAGTCTACAATTAATAAGACCATGTCATCAGAATTGAAGAGCCTGGAGGCAGGAGGCCAATACATTGATGCAATAGATCCTTTTCAANNTTTATCTGGTACCGGATTTCAGTGTAGGTGCTGGGATAGACTTTCACGTATCTAAATGGGTCACACTGGGTATAGAAGAGCGGTTTACTTATAATAACAACAGCAATCTTGACGGGGTAAACTTTCAATCTGATGTCTTGGGCGGATATGCACCACACAATGATCAGTATTTCAGCACCATGGTCCGCGTGAACTTCCAGATAGGCAAGAATGCAGTAGAACCACTGTGGTGGCTGAACCCGATGGCGTTTACATACAAGAAACTCAGCGACGCAAATCCTGATAAGATCGCCGCTGACCTCTTCAAGGATACTGACGAAGACGGTGTGCCGGACAGACTGGACAAAGAGCCTAATACCAAGAAAGGATGCCCTGTAGATGTACATGGTGTGATACTCGATAGTGATAAGGATGGTATACCTGACTGTGATGACAAAGAACCATTCTCACCTCCGGGATACCCTATCGATCAGAATGGGGTGGCCATCATACCACCAAATCCATGCTGCGACAATGCTGAAGGCGGAGACACAGTGTTTGACGCCAATGGCAAACCGGTCATCGGGCCAGACGGCAAAGTGCTCACCAATGGCGGCAAAAACAAAGGTGGCAAAGGTGGTCGTGGACAGTATGACTGCTCTAAGATGGAAATGCCCGGAGTATTCTTCGACGACGATAAATACTATATAGATCCTGCATATCAGAGTGCACTGCATCAGGTAGCTGAGAAACTGCAAATGTGCCCTGACGTGAAAATGATCGTAACAGGTGTGGATGAGTCTAAGAACGATCAGAAATACAATGAGCAACTGGCATACAACCGTGCCACATCAGTAGTCGACTATCTGGTAGAGAAATACGGCATCTCCCGTGACCGATTCATCGTGAAGTATCAGGGAGGCAAAAAAGCAGATGCTAACAAAACTCCTGCTGAGCGCAAAAAAGCAAGAAGGGTAGACTTCAACTATGCCGGCGACGGTGAGAAAGGCGAAAGCAACCCACCGGCACCGCACCCGGGACTCAAAGCAGGTTCTAATAAATAAGAACTGATCTCAAATAATTCAAAAGCCATCCCAATAGGGTGGCTTTTTTTATGCTTGTCCCTTTGGATAGTATGGACTCAGGCAGTATGTTTGTTGTCCGAACCCTCAAAGGGTTCCAAACCCTTTGAGGGTTGATATTTTAATCTTAAATAAAAACCACGATGCCTCCGATAGCCCGAAAAATAATAGGTGCATGGCTCATAGCCGGCTGCTGTATGGTCTTCTTTCAGGTCATCATTGGTGGCGTGACGAGGCTGACAGGATCGGGATTGTCTATCACTAAGTGGGACATCGTGACAGGCACCATTCCGCCACTGTCTGAAGCTAAGTGGCAGGATGAGTTTGGCAAATACCAGCAGACGCCGCAGTACAATCTCATCAATCAGGACATGGACCTGAGTGAGTTTAAATTCATTTATTTCTGGGAGTTCTTTCATCGGTTTAATGCACGGCTGCTTGGTGTGGTTTTTCTCGCAGGCCTGTTTTATTTTATTTATAAAAAATGGATAGACCGCGACCTGATGATCAAACTGTCTATGCTGTTTGTGCTTGGCGCACTCATCGCGACGCTAGGCTGGATCATGGTAGCCAGCGGCCTGATCGACAAACCATATGTATCACCACTCAAGCTTTCGACGCATCTTTTCTTTGCACTCATTATCCTGTCCTATCTCGTATGGCTGACAGTATATGTGATGCGTGAAGGGGATAAAGTGCGGATATATGCACCTAAGCAAAGAAGAATAGCACTCCTGGTGATGCTGTTGCTTTTCATCCAGCTTTTTCTCGGAGGCATCCTGTCAGGTATGAAAGCAGGACTCGCCTATCCTACATGGCCGACCATGAATGGCGAATGGATACCTTCAGCTCTATCAAATATGCCTGTCAAATGGGGCGGGATACTGTACTATGATGCGACAGCATTTTGGGAAGCAAGCCTGATACAACTTCTGCATAGGTGTACTGCTTATCTGCTGGTCATTGTGATCATTTACTTTTTCTTTCAGCTGCGCGGCCTCTCAAAAGATAAAGTGTTTAATACCGGTGTCACACTATTTCCTTTTGCGGTATTGCTGCAAGCCACTCTGGGCATCATCACTGTGATACATTGTATAGGCCATGTGCCTGTGCTATGGGGCGTGCTGCATCAGGCAGGTGCTATGCTTCTGCTGGCCAATACCACTTTCATATACTATCATCTCTCGTCTAGAAAAGTCAATCCGTAGATTTGGAAATCAGTAAAATAGGATAAACCAAAAATTTAGTAAGTTCATTTTTGTATTTTGTAAATACTTACAAAACGAAAATTCATGCAGCAAGACAACGCCCAAGTCAAATACGCCACATCTATCCTCACTGCCGGTGTCATAGTAGCGGCGTTGGGATACTTCGTAGACATATATGACCTGCTACTATTCAGCATCGTGCGTGTCAAGAGCCTGACCTCAATGGGCTATAGCAAAGAAGAAGTATCGACATACGGACTCCTGCTCATCAATATACAAATGATCGGTATGCTCATAGGCGGTGTGATGTGGGGCGTGATCGGCGATAAGAAAGGCAGACTCTCGGTGCTGTTTGGCTCTATCATCATCTACTCGATCGCTAATATTGCCAATGGTTTCGCGCATGACGTGACACAATATGCTATATGGCGGTTCATAGCAGGCTTCGGTCTCGCAGGAGAACTGGGGGCAGGCATTACCCTCGTAGCAGAGTCGCTACCAAAAGAAAAACGAGGCTATGGCACCATGATAGTGGCGCTGGTCGGTGTATCGGGTGCTGTTTTTGCCGGTGGGGTCAATCGTTTCTTTGGTGACAACTGGAGAGGATGTTATTTTCTCGGTGGAGTGTTAGGTTTGGCATTGCTCATCCTGCGCATCAGCGTATATGAATCAGGCATCTTCAAAGGAATGCAGGAGCAGTCAGTGGAGAAAGGAAACTTTCTGATGCTTTTCAAAAGCGGAAAGATATTCATCAAATATCTGCGCTGTGTCATAGTGGGCCTGCCGACATGGTTTGCAGTAGGTATACTGGTGACCTTCTCGCCGGAGTTTGCCTCAACGAAGCTGTTGAATATACAAGGTAAGGTAAGCGGGGGTGATGCCATCATGTATTCGTATGCAGGTATCACACTGGGCAACTTCCTCTGCGGATGGATGAGCCAATGGCTGCAAAGCAGAAAGAAAGCAGTGTTTTATTTTCTGCTGCTGACGGCCGTGGGTTTCGTGATGTACTTCATGGCAGGTGGGAAAAGTGCTACATACTTTTATACCGCAATGGTCATCACAGGCATAGGTACCGGCTTCTGGGCGGTCATCATCACCAATGCAGCAGAGCAGTTCGGTACAAACATACGCGCGACAGTTACCACGACAGTGCCGAATCTCATCCGCGGCTCACTGCCTATCATGTCTATCTGCTTTGCATTATTGCAAGGGTCTTTTAATAAAATAGTAAGCGCAGAGATACTGGCGGTATTTATTATCATCCTCCCGCTGATAGCATTACACTATACTGAGGAAACTTTCGGAAAGGACCTGAATTATTTAGAGAATAACGAATAGTGAATAGAGAATAATGAAACTAAAATCGCAAATTACACGCCACACCCTAATATCTCCTTTGTGATCCTTCTGCTCATCTTAGTATTGTATATTCTCTGGCGGGACAATGTCAAAAAAACCGCTCCCGAGAATCACACCGGAGCCATCGGGCTTTTTGATAGTTCACCGGTACCTGACAGAACTAGACTGAAAGTATTTGCTATTATGGTCGTCGGGCTTTATGCTATATCAGTTACAGGCTTGTATTTCTTTTGGTATAAACGGAGCAAGCTTAGCCCTTTTCATTGGTTCGATGATAAGGGCGAGTGGAACCAGATGGACAAAGCGGGGCATATTTTCGGAGGCTATTTTCAAACTATTTGGGGATATGAGCTACTGCGCTATTGCGGCCTGAGCAATAACAGATCGGCGCTGATAGGAGGGATCCTCGGGATGTCGATACAGAGCTCTATCGAGGGCATGGATGGCTTCTCGTCTAAATATGGTGCTTCGCGCAGCGACCTCGCCGCAAACCTCACCGGTGCCCTCATCGCCGCTTGTCAGTATTGGATGTGGGAGGAGCAGCGCGTCATGCTAAAGTATTCTTATGATGGCAACAAAACCTATGAGAAAGGCGAACTGGCAGAACGCGCGAGTGAGTTATTCGGTGATACCTATCTGGATAAAGGGCTCAAAGACTATAATAATATGACGCTCTGGGCGTCGGTCAATCCGTCAAAATTCTTTCCGGGCAAATACCCCAAGTGGATGTGTTTCGCAGTGGGCTATAGTGCGGAAAACTTATATGGCGGTTTTGAAAATAAATGGATCGATAAAGATGGAAAGAAACACGACCGCACAGACCTGCCGCGTATGCGTGTGCTGAATTTCTCTCTCGATGCCGACCTGCCGCAACTGAGTAATGGCAATAAAAAGGAACTGGCCATATTTAAGACACTCAATATCTTCAAGGTGCCATTCCCGCGTGTACAGCATAAATGGGAAGCTGCCAAATATGTCAATCCAAACCCTAATGGATGGGGGCGCGATGATTGAGAATTAATAATGAATAATTAATAATGAATAATGGCCAAACGAATACTGGCAATATGTGGAAGTACAAAAACAAATTCTACGAATAGTTTACTACTTCAAATGCTTGAAGAACTATCATTAGGCAAAGCTGAATTTGAGCAATATGATATCAGCACTTTGCCATTTTTCAATCCTGATAACGATAATGAGAACGCTCCACAAGAAGTTATTGATTTTCGCGATCAGATTCAAAATGCTGATGCCATTATTATCTGCACACCTGAATATGCATTCAGCCTGCCGGGGGTGCTGAAGAATGCCTTGGAGTGGACCGTATCGTCATCGAGCTTCTCGGGTAAACCAGTGGCGCTGATCGTAGCCTCCAGTCATGGTGAAAAGGCTTTTGAATCTTTACAACTCGTGATGAAAATCATTGAAGCAAGCTTTGATGGCAGTACTACACTATTGATTCAAGGCGCGAAGGCCAAGATTTCAAACGCTGAAACAAAAGATAAACTGGAGGAGCTGCTTAATGCGCTAATGGAAAATATGAAACAGTAAGTTTAAATGAAAGAGGCGAAAATGTAGTTTATTATGCCAGTCATACAATGTAACGATATTGCGATCTACTATGAAACCCATGGAAAGGGAGAGCCGCTTGTATTAATAAGCGGGCTGGGAGGAGACAGTACTTTTTGGGAGTCAAGTATAAAAACGCTAGCAACCAGGTTTCAAATCATAGTATATGATGTGCGCGGCAGTGGGTATACCGATGCTCGTGAAGCAAGTTATAGTATTGATCTTTTCGCGAATGACCTTCTGGCATTATTAGATGCCTTGCATATTGAAAGGGTAAACCTCCTCGGGTTTTCTATGGGCGGGAATATTGCGCTTGCTTTTGCTTTAAAGTATCCCGAAAGATTGTCAAAGCTAATTATAGCTGCCTCGTTCGCCACTATGAATCTTCAGGCACGCCTTTTTCTTGATGCAGTCCTTTCAGTTTATGAAAGTGGCGCTACTTCAAAACAAATGTTTGACCTCATTTGCCCATGGCTAGTTTCCGGTTCCTTTTTAAGCAATCCTGCTAATATTGGACTCCTTCAATACGATGAGGGCAGCACCAATCCCCAACCGTTGTATGCCTGGAAAAACCAATACCTTGCACAACAGGAATTTGACATTGTTTCTAAGCTTTCTGAAATTAAAATACCAACACTGATCATTGCCGGAGAACAAGATAGATTGTCTCACATAGATGATTCAAAGATACTGGCTGATAAAATTGAAAACGCTATTCTTAAAATTGTTACCGGATCCGGTCATTTGATAAACTATGAATATCCTGACTTATTTCACCAATCTATTCTCGAATTTTTATCGGCTTGAAATGATCTACCCGAGCCCGGCTAATTTCCTTATTTAATCGCTAGGAAGTCCAGTACATTTCCATCCATGCAGTAGCGCTTATACGTAGGTTTAGGGCCGTCATCAAATACATGCCCTAAGTGTGAGTGGCAGCGTTTGCATTCTACCTCATCACGCTCGCCGTCAGCATCTTTATGAATAAACAAGCTGTTATTATTTAGCGGCTGATAGAAGCTGGGCCATCCTGTACCACTGTCAAATTTTGTATCTGAGCTATAGAGTGGATTGCCGCATACGGCGCAGTAATAAGTACCTTTGGCGTGGTTGTCCCAATACTTTCCTGTATAGGCGCGTTCTGTGCCTTGCTCTCGCGCAATGTGGTATACGGCAGGCGGGAGGATCTTTTTCCAGTCTGCATCTTTTACCTTGACTGGTGTTTGGTCTGTATGAGAGTAATAGGGATTTTTTGAATGGTCATAATCCACTACTTCACCTTTCTGAGCGAAAATGAATTGAGTGCACAAAAGAAGTGCTGCTAAGGAAAAAAGAAATCTGAAATAATTCATGATAGTAATTTTATGTATGCCTTTGACGTACCAATTGTCTATTACTTACGAGAAAGGGTCAAATCGCAGATTTACTTCACCCGTTTCGGATTGGTCTTGACATAGTCAGCCCAGCCTGATAGTTTCTTTCCACCAGTAGTGACAGTATTGCTTTGGAAATGGTGGCAAACAGCAGCGGCGAGCCCGTCAGTCGCATCGAGGAATTTCGGCTGCAGGTCAAATTTGCATAGCTGCTGAAGCATAGCTGCTACCTGTTCTTTCGTGGCGTTCCCATTGCCGGTGATAGACTGCTTGATTTTTTTTGGAGAATACTCGGTGACCTCGACGCCCTGTATGAGTGCCGTCGCTATCGCCACACCCTGTGCCCTGCC
Source organism: Bacteroidota bacterium (assembly GCA_003165135.1). Classification (GTDB taxonomy): domain Bacteria; phylum Bacteroidota; class Bacteroidia; order Chitinophagales; family LD1; genus UBA1941. Next base: position 6,790 of record PLSN01000178.1, on the reverse strand, counting down.
TAGTTTCAGCATGGACTGTACATTCTTTCCAAAAAAAGGCGCCTCTATCGCGCAGCTCACCGGCTTATACTGCTCGATGAGGCCTTTGACCTTCTCTGCTATGATGCGCAGGCGGTCGAGGTGGTCCTCGTACTTAGACAGTTGTACCACGCCCATGCTGATGAGCTTGATACGCTGCCCCTCGACCTCTATGACCCCATATCCCATCACGATAGTGCCGGGGTCTATGCCCATGATTATCTTAGCCAATTTGAATTTGTTTTAGCATTTTTACCATCGTAGATGAATACACCCGTATATCGCCGACTGCTCCTGGGGCTAAAAGTAGGCATTTCCTTTTTTATGTTGTTTGTGATATATCGCAAGGTATCGGGGGTGGAGCAGTTTGTCGGTTCGCTGGATGCATTTACCAGTCGGTTTAGTGGGGGAAATTTAGCGCTGATCATCGCTGTCGTCCTGCTTATGCCCATCAACTGGTCCCTCGAAGCAATCAAATGGAAACTGCTGCTCAAGCATTCTGCTCACTTCAAGCTCGGTGAGGCAATGCGCTCTGTGCTTGGCGGTTTGTCGATTGGATTTGCTACGCCGGCGCGGGTGGGAGAGTTCGCAGGCAGGGTGATGTTTCTGCATCGGGGTGAACGCGTCGATGGCATCTATCTTAGTGCCATTGGTGGGCTGGCACAGAGCATAGTCACATTTTTTACTGCCCTTTTCATGCTGCGTTTTTATGCGGGGAATTCAAATGTTTTTTTCAGTGCTTATAGCTATGTTGCCTTTGCTGTATTGGCTTCGGTCATGATCGCAGTATACATATCCTTCGAGCAGGTTGTGGTGTGGCTGCGCGGCCATGTGGGATTTTTCAAAGAATATGTGATAGATGTAAGCAAAACCCCTCACCGAAATGATAAATGGCTGGTATTTCTCACGAGTATTGTCCGGTATTGGGTGTATGTCCTGCAATATTATCTGCTGATGCGGTTTATCGGGATACAGGCAGATGTTTTTCAGATGATCGCCGCCATCAGCCTGATACTTTTTCTGCAATCCGTTTCGCCACTCATACCGCTCACTGATATGACCGTACGCGGCGGGATCGCCCTGCTGGTGCTTAATAATTACGGCACATATATGACAATGGGTATCTTTATGGTGCCGGTCATGCTCTGGGCGATCAATCTGCTTATTCCTGCTATCATTGGTTATTTTTATATCCTCAAACTGCAACCCGATGACACCGTACAATGACGAATACTGGATGAAGCTGGCCCTCAAAGAGGCCGGCTATGCCTATGAGGATGACGAGGTGCCTATCGGCGCCGTGATCGTTTGCAATAACAAGATAATCGGTAAAGGATATAATCAAACAGAGCGGCTCAATGATGTGACGGCGCATGCAGAAATGATCGCAATCACAGCAGCGGCTAATTACCTCGGAGCAAAATTTCTCGAAGAGTGTACCCTCTATGTGACCATTGAGCCATGCCCCATGTGTGCGACAGCATTGCGCTGGGCGAGGATAGGACGGGTGGTATATGGCGCTGCTGACCCTAAGGCAGGGTATTCGCAATTTGGCGCTAAGATGTTCCACCCAAAGACAGAACTAAGCCACGGCACGCTGGAGCATGAGTGCGGTGTGCTGATGACAGAATTTTTTCGTGGGAAAAGGGAGAAGTAACACATGATTCATTGGTTTGTATTCAAGTCCTCTCCTTCGGAGAGGATTTAGGTGAGGTTATTCTTGTTTTTTCAGCAATAAGGCTGTAAAATCGTATCCCGATTTATTCGTCTACAATTATTATTAACCCAATTAAATCATATCATCATGGCTTTCACATTACCGGAACTACCATACGCATACAATGCACTGGAACCACACATAGATGCACGTACTATGGAGATTCACCATAGCAAACACCACAATGCCTATGTCACCAATCTCAATGCAGCCCTCGCAGGCCATGAGTGGGAAGGCAAATCACTCGAAGCGTTGATGGCTAATATCTCAAAGCTGCCTATGCCGGTTCGCAATAACGGTGGCGGCCACTGGAACCATAGTTTCTTCTGGCAGATCATGGGCCCTAACGCAGGCGGCGCTCCCGGCGGCGAACTGGCTGGAGCTATCAACATAGAACTGGGCGGCTTTGATAAATTCAAAGAAGATTTCGCTAAGGCAGGTGCTACACGCTTCGGCTCTGGTTGGGCATGGCTCAGTGTCAATGCTGATAAAAAACTCGTCGTAAGTTCATCTCCTAACCAGGACAATCCGCTGATGGACATCGCTGAGGTCAAAGGTACTCCGATACTCGGTGTAGACGTATGGGAACATGCCTACTACCTGCACTATCAGAACCGCCGTCCTGACTATCTCGCTGCTTTCTTTAATGTCATCAACTGGACAGAAGTAGAAAAGAGATATGCTGCGGCAATGAAGTAAGTAATACAAAAGTTAATCAGTCGATCGGGGAATCAGTAACGCAATTATGTTATCGATTCCTCGATTTGCATTATGTATTTCCTGATTAACCTTTTACGCTACCGCCTTCTCCTGATTGAACTGCATATCGTAGAGGCGTTTGTAGTAGCCATCCAGAGCGATGAGCTCATCATGATTGCCGAACTCTTTCATTTCTCCACGATCCAGTACCATGATCTTATGCGCATGACGGATAGTAGAGAGGCGGTGCGCGATAACGATAGAGGTACGGCCTTTGACGAGTTTTTCTATGGCCTGTTGTACCACATACTCAGACTCGGTGTCGATGGATGAAGTTGCTTCATCGAGTATGAGTATCGCAGGATCATAAACCAGTGCACGCACGAAGGAGATCAGTTGTCGCTGCCCCATAGAGAGCGTGGCGCCGCGTTCCATGACCTTGTAGTCATAGCCTCCGGGTAGCCGCATGATAAACTCATGTGCGCCGATGGCCCTGGATGCTTCCATGACTTTCTCGCGGGTGATGCTGTCATTACGCAGGGTGATATTGTCATACACGCTTCCTGCGAATAAAAACACATCCTGTAGTACGATACTCATCTGTGAGCGAAGCGCTGCGAGCTTATACTCTTTGATGCTGACATCATCTATGCGGATGTCTCCTTTGTTTGTCTCATAGAAACGCCCCAGTAGAGACATGGTAGATGTTTTGCCGGAGCCGGTAGCGCCAACGAGTGCCAGTGTTTGACCGGCAGGAAGTTCAAAGTTTATATTCTTCAGCACATAGTTCTCGTCCTCGTATGCGAACCAGACTTTGTCAAAAGAGATTTTGCCTTGGGTTTTAGTTGGCACGAAAGTACCTGTATCTGCAATGAAATTATCCCGGTCCAGCAACTTGAAAACCCTTTCTGCGGCGATGATACCGCGCTGTATGGTATTGACCTTATCAGCGATGAAACGCAAGGGACGGAAGAGTAAATTTATCAGCATGATGTATGAACTGATGACTCCGACAGAAGCAAATCCACGCACTATCTGTCCGGATGCATACCAGACCATTAGACCGATCGCGACAGCGAGGAGGATTTCCACAGCAGGAAAGAACAGAGAATAGTACCAGATGCCCCTGACGTTTGCATCGCGCAGTTGCCCATTGATCTCGATGAATTTATTTTGTTCTTTCTTCTCGACATTAAATATCTGAATGATGCGCATACCTGTGATATGCTCCTGCAGGAAGGCATTCAATCGGCCTATTTGTGTACGCTCATCCTGAAAGGCCGCCTTGACTCCGCGCTGAAACCAGCGGGTCACGAGCAATAAAAAAGGCAGCGGCAATAGCGTGANNAGAGATGATAGTGAGTATATCTGAAAAGATCGTGATCAGCCCCTCGGAGAAGGTATCATTGATCGCCTCAACGTCAGTGATGGTACGGGTCGTGGAGGTGCCGATGGGAGTAGTGTCGAAGTATTTAAGCTTGGAGAAAATGACATGACTGTATACCCGCCTCCGCAGGTCGCGGATGATACTGGTGCCCAGCCATGCTGTGAGATAGCTGAAGTAATAGCGCATGATGGTTTCGACGATGAGTAGCGCGATCATGATCAGGGCAATCGTTTGAAGACCGTGCAGGTCGAATACTGAGATATACTGGTCTATGGCCTTGGCGACGAGGAATGGGCGCAATGGCGCAATAGCGGCCAGGACCAGCGAGAGGCCGACAGCTCCGTAAAATTCTAACTTATACGGAATGGCAAGGCTCAATACTCTTCTGACAAGCGAAAGGTCTAACTTCTTTTTGGGCTCTTTTTCTGACATCGGTGTCAAAAATAGTATAAATCTCCCGCAGATGAATACAAATCAACCGCAAAGGACACAAAGAAAAGAAGTACATCTATCACAGAGAAAATGCAAAGAGATATGAGGAATACAGAGAGGACACAGAGAGGCAACTGTATTTGTATTCCTCTGTGTCCTCTCTGTATTTCTCCATAAATTCTCTGTGTGCTCTGTGATAAAAGGCTGTTTAGTATGAAAAATCAATCTATTTTCGGGCAATGAAAGCAGCTTCCCTTCATGAGTTAAAACAGGAACTCACGCATCTGCCCACTAAGGAGCTGCTGGAGCTATGCCTGCGCTTGGGGCGGTTCAAAAAGGAAAACAAAGAGCTGCTGACCTATCTGATCTTTGAGGCGCATGATGAAAGAACCTTTATAGCAAATGTAAAAGCGGATATAGATACTGAGTTTGCATCGATACCAAAGGACAATAATCTCTATTTGATCAAAAAGACCCTTCGCAAAATACTCCGCACCATCACTAAGTATATTCGCTTTACCGGTTCCAAGATCGTCGAGGTGGAGCTGCTGCTATACTATTGCAAAGTGCTCAAACAGTCCGGTATACCGATCTATAAGACCATTGCACTCACCAATCTCTATGAAGGACAACTAAAGAAAATAAAAAAGGCACTGACATCGCTGCATGAGGACCTGCAGTATGATTATTCGAGAGAGTTGGAGGAACTGTGATTGCTTTCCCAGCGAGGTGAATTAAAAATTATTTTATCTTAGACATACACAAAACGCAATGACATGAAACTACTACAAACCATATTCTTAATCTTTCTTTCTATTGTTGCGATAGCACAAACCATCGACATAGGCGGAAACCGTGGCTTCAGGGGCATGTATCCGGAAAATAGCATTCAGGGCTTCACACGTGCGGTCAAGATCGGTGTCAATACCATAGAGCTGGATGTCGTGATCAGCAAGGACAATCAGGTCGTCGTCTCTCATGACCTGACCATAGATGAAAGCATCTGCACTAAACCTGAGGGCACACCAATGACGGATGCTGATAAGGACAAGTATAAGATCTATGCCATGAACTATGACGAGATCAAAAAATTTGACTGCGGGTCAAGGGGAAATACCCGGTTCACTGATCAGATCAAGTCGGCAGCATACAAGCCGCTTCTCTCCGAGGTGATAGATGCCGTAGAGAAATATATCAAAGATAATAATCTCCCTCCGGTCAACTACAATATCCAGATCGTATCATCTAAAAAAGGTGATGAGGTGATGCACCCCGAGCCGCCACAGTTCAGCAAGCTGGTGTATGATGTGGTCAAAAGTAAAGGCATACTGGAGCGCACGCTTTTTTCTTCTTTTGATATGCGCATTCTGCAGGAGCTGCATAAGTCTGACGGATCTGCCATGACAGCACTGCTCTCTGAGAAAAGTACTGACGACCTGGAGACCAATCTCAGAGATCTCCACTTCAATCCTACTGTCTATAGTCCGACTTTCCTGCTTGTCACTAAAACAATGATCACCAAATGCCATGCGCTCGGCATCAACGTCATAACATGGACACCAAATGAGATGACCAAAATGATTGCGCTAAAGACGCTGGGTGTGGATGGACTGATCACCGACTATCCCGACCGGGCGATCAAGGCATTGAGGCCGAAGTAGGGGAGTTCAATGTCGGCTAGTAAATTATTTTAATTATCGATTATGTCAGGATTAGTGATTCGAATTAAAGCAAGATTGATTTTTTTTGCAGGTCTTGGTATGCGCCAGTCTTTAATTAACTCGGGGTATCGTCCGCATTTTAAATTTAAGGATGACTTTAGAACTTCAGGACAGATTATACTTGAAAAAGGAGAGATTTTTTCACCAGGAGAGGAACATATAGTTGAAGTTGATTTTATGGAGAAATATGTTGGAAACAGGGTGTATCCTGGTGCTTTATTTACAGTACATGAAGGTCTTGAGGCATTAGGAGAAGGAGAAATTTTGAAGATTACAGAAATAATAAAAGGGCCAGTAATTGCTTCTATCTAGCTCCACGATAGCGTCTTATCTGGTGAAAGCATCTTTCACTGAAATTGAATTTTAATTAATTGATTAAGGATAGTATTTGTAAATATCCTTTCTGTGAAGAAAGCGTTCAAAAAACACTTCATCCTGTTTGATCACAAGGCCGGCACGATAATGCCCAATTCTTATACGGTAGTGATTTTTGAACCCTGCTAGTTTTTTGAGGTTTGGTATTTCTTTAATGGAATTGCAGTTTATGACCTGCTCGATGCATAAGGCGATTTTTTCTAAAAGTTTAGGATCATGGATCTTGTCGGTGTCCTTTTCAAAACTTCTGTCAACCTTTACCTTCATTTAGATTTCAGCTTTTTGAGATAGGCATTCGTGTTGACATATTCACCTGTGCGACCTTTTTTCATAGCTTTGGCCAGACCCATATCTTCCATATCCTCTTTACTGACAGAATATGTTTTCAAACCGATTTTTTTTGCCAGTTCGGCCAGCATTTTTATGTCTTTCTTAGACTCG
>PLSN01000515.1 GCA_003165135.1 Bacteroidota bacterium | reverse complement strand
ATGCGGTCGATGACAGATTTAAGGTCGCTATCATTCCATATACTTTTGAGAATACAAATATCGGATCAGCAAAACCCGGAACCCTCGTCAATCTTGAGTTTGACATCATCGGAAAATACGTGGCACGCTTATTAAAAATGTCATAAGTCTAGTTCAAATGCCTTATTACGACAATCATGATATTTGATATTTAGTTTCTCACATTCTTCTATCCAATGCTTGATATGAGCAGGTTTATTTGAAGTGTCAAACACTACTTCATTAAAATCTCCTCTTTGCCTGATCTCTTCTATAGTGTTGTTTGTATTGCCTGACAGGATCACTACATCTGCTTTGAGCTTTATAGTTCTGTTATATGGAAGCTCCTTATCTATTACTATTACTTGCTTTCCATCTATTGTATATAGCTTACCATATGGCAACTTAATCCCCAGCTTTGTGCTATCAGCGGATATCTCTTTCTCCACTCCGCACTGCCACCAGTGGTCGCGGATATTATAGCGCATCAGGATCTCATTATTGATCAGTCCGGTATCAAAATCATAAATGACCTGCCTCTGCATGATAAATGCAATTGCCTTCTCACCTGAGATATGGTACACTACCAGTTTTTGCATGCGGTCATTTTTAATACTTCCAATCGAGAATGCACTACTCAATATCAGCACAAAGGCCAAAGTCGTTATCAAGACTTTCGCACGCCTGTCCTCGATGAACCAGCACACCATCATGATAAAGATATAGCATAAAAGCATTTCAAACAAGCTAACCACTATCCCCCTCGACAAAGCAAATGGCAAAGCATCCACCCAAAAGACGACCCCGTTCAGCGCTATCAGTAAATGATCAAATATCCACCCTGCATATACCAGAAGCCAATGGCACCAACCCACTGCGAACAAAGCCATCCCCGAGATCAGAACAAAATTGCTCATTGGTATCACAAGCAGGTTTGATAGCAAAAAGAAATTCGGGAAGGTATGGAAGTAATACAAACTGATGGGAAAAGTGGCTAGCTGAGCCGCAATGGACACACATATCAAACCCCAGACGAAATCATAAAAGTAAGTCAGCACACTTCCTACAAATCCGAATGGCTTCCTAAAACTAAAAGTCAATGCCGGCAACAATCCATGTATCATAGGATAAAGGTATACTATCCCGACCACCGCGATATAGCTCAACTGGAACCCCACATCTGCTATAAAATACGGGTCCCATATCAGCAGCACCAGACAGGTCATCCCGAGGACATTATACATACTGATGTCCCGGTCGAGCAGTCGCGCTATGACGAGCATCGTAAACATCCACACAGAGCGCAGCACCGGCGGACTGATCCCTGTGAGCACTGCATAAAACAGCATAATGGTTATTACTATCAAACCTTTGAGTATCTCAAGCTTTCGTTTGCGGTCCATCCATCCCAGCAGGATACTCAGTACATAATACAGCACTGCCACATGCAGCCCCGATACGCTTAACACATGCAGCACTCCACTACCAGCATAGGCCTGCATCACCTCATCACTGATATAGTCACGATAGCCGAGCATGATCGCTGTCGCCACTGCCAATTCATTTGCGCCCGGTACAGTCTGCATGATCAGTGAAAGAAAGTACGTGCGCACCTTATATATCTTAGCCAGCAATAAATTGCCCTGGCCACTTGCTACTACCTGCCAATCCCCATCTCGGAGATATACACGATGATAGATATGATGCAGTGCCTGATAGCTCTTATAATCAAACTGATTGGGGTTCTTCGGATCTTCATAGAGTGTGACCACACCTGAGAAAACTATTTTATCGCCATACTTCAGGGCCTCACTGCTGCTATCTTTCACGATACTCGCCAACACTTTGCCTCCGGCATTAATCGAGGTATCTCCGTTTGTGATCTTGTCCAGTTGTATCAGTACACTGACGGTCTTGTCCCTGATCACTATGGGATCGCATATCATCCCGGTATAGGTTGCCTTCTTTCGGATGAAGTCTGCATCCACATGTGCGATATGATGGGGATCATTGGTATCTGTATGAAAGAAAGTAACCAGATAGCCAAGAGACAGCATCACCACAGACACTGCTATTCCACTGGCGTATCGCCACCGATAGACCCTGACAGCAGAACTGATAACATTGATATAAATGATAGCGGAAACTGCTACGACCATCAAACCACCCGCTATCCATAGAGGATAAACGCTCGCAGGTATCTCTATACAGAGTACAATGCCCAGGACAAATGGAATGAGCAACCGCACAGCGGGCATCTGGTTCCATATGGAGCGGAGGCTATTCATGGATTGAATATAGTTTGAAAATGGTAATCAAAAAAAAGTAAGTCCGCTACTAAAATATTATGATTAATTTTGTGATAATGAGCAATTATAAAAATATAATCACCATTGAGCCTGGTAAGCGCGGCGGCAAACCGAGCATCAGGCATATGCGTATCACTGTCGGCGACATACTTGGTTGGCTTGCGTCAGGCATGTCTCATGAGGAAATAATTGCTGATTTTCCCGAACTCACTAATGATGATATTCTGGCTGCCCTCTCATATGCGGCTGAGAAAGAGCAGAATTTTAAGGTGATGCTATGAAATTGCTCTTGGATCAGAATATATCTTTCAGGGTTATTAAAAAACTTCGTGATACTTTTACGAATATTCAAAGTGTAAGAGAAAATGGTCTTGAAAATGCCGATGACATTCATATTTGGGAATATGCCCGCCAAAACAGCTTTACTATAATTACTTTCGATGAAGATTTTTATAATATCCAATTACTAAAAGGATTCCCGCCTAAGATCATCTGGTTTAAAACAGGCAATCTGGATAAAAACCAATTTACAGAATTTATGATCGCCAAGAAGGATCTCATTAATGCATTTATTGAGGATGCCGTCTACGCGAGCGAAGGATGCCTTGAGTTATTTCTTTTGAGAGTCTGATTTTAGACTAGTGATTCCTCACTACACAACTGATGGCATTTTATTGCTGCCGTTCCAGATTGTGTTGTAGGTTCGTAGTCGCCTACCTGCCTCCCGCACGTCAGACTACGAACAGCATCTATTTAATGCTTCGCAGGCTAAGGATAGCGGGGCTTGGAGTTCGGGACATTTCGATCCGTGACTATACGAACCGAGGCAGAGATGATATTCTTTTTACTGTCCCTCCCATTTATAAGTACTTGCTTCAACAATAAGAGCTATATTCCCATTCGTCAAAATTGGGTCAGTGAACCCTCGATAATAAAAATAAGTAGTATTGTTTTCATTTTGGCGAAGCGAGTTTTCTCCGCGTCTAGAGTAAATTACTACTAAATCGCCTTTCTTTACTTTTTGGTCTGGCAACCAAAAAGGATGTTTGACAGCAGGAGATATTTTTTCTCCAATCGCAGTGGACGTAAAAATAAAAAATCGCCCAATATCGCAATCTTCTTGATCTATAAGAACTAACCGCTCTTTATCCGTCCCCCTATCCTTTACATATTTAATTTCAAGTTTCATTTCGGGAATAAAAATTTAAAAGCTAAGCCGCCAATTATTAATAACCCACCAATACCAAACATAAAAGCTGCTAACACCCCATCTTTATCTAAAAAAATCTTTCCCAAGCCGAAAATCAAGCCTCCGATAGTCATACTAAATGAATATAAAACCTCAGCTCTAGCTGACTTTTTTAATTTTTCGTCTAAAACACTTTTCTGCGTGAAAACATTATAGTACTTATCTAAGTAAGGGGCTAATTCTTGAACCTTCGCTTCAGCTTTGGAAAGATCATTTAAAATTAATTTTTGCGTACCAGATTGAGCAAGCTCTTCAGGGGTAAGTCCACGTGGCAGATTACCATAAGCATCGGTACTTTTATTTATCGAGTTTGGATTGGGTTGTAAATTCCCTTGTGCTTCATCACTGTCGTCTGCCACCTACTTATGTTTTACTTCAAATATAAGTATAATTAGAATCATTGTAAACAAGCACACTTATAAATTAAAAAAACACCCCTACCTCAATAAAGAAATAGGGGTGTATGTATTTTGTATTACTGCATTCCAGACAACTGTCACCAGCCACCTGCCAACAGGACTACGAGCAGCCCATGCTGTTGCCGCAGTTGAGGCATTTGTAGCATGTACCTGAGCGAAGAGTTATGTTTCCGCATACATTGCACGGTGGAGCGTCGCCCCCCATCTCTTCGAGGTGTTTGTTGAGGTTATTCAGTGCCGGTGCAGCGATCTTCATCACTTTTACTTCCTGTGCCGGTTTGGATTTTGGCTTCTGTACCATCTCAGGGTGTACCTTGCTTTGGTTCTCTACCGGATCATCGCCGATGTCAGTAGTGAGGTCGAGCGTGCTTACTTCACGTGATGCCAGTTCGCTTGGCGTGACGTGTACGAGGTCTGTCCTGCCGAGGTATTCGAAGGCGAGGAGACGGAAGATATAGTCCACGATCGATGAAGCATTCTTGATATTCGGGTGGTCCACCATACCGCTCGGCTCGAAGCGTGTGAAGGTAAATTTATTGACAAATTCCTCCAGCGGCACTCCGTACTGCATGCCTATCGATACTGAGATCGCGAAACAGTTCATCAGTGAGCGGAACGACGCACCTTCTTTGTGCATGTCTATGAAGATCTCACCCAGTGTACCGTCGGTGTATTCACCGGTACGTACGAATACTGTCTGGCCTCCTACTTTTGCTTTTTGAGTAAAGCCATTGCGCTTGTGAGGCAGGGCTTTCTTCTCTACGATGCGTGAGAGGGCACGTTTGAATGATGTATCAGTTGATTCCTGCATGAGGACCCTGGCAGCTTCGAGTACCTGCTCAGGGGTCAGCTTGCTGAATATTTCTTCCCCTTTAGATGGACCCGCAGGGGCTGTAGAAGCCGTCGCAGTAGATGCTTTTTCTTCTTTCTCCTCATCTTTCTTGTTAGAAAGCGGCTGAGAAAGTTTGCATCCGTCACGATAGAGGGCATTGGCCTTCAGGCCTAGCTGCCATGACAGCTGATAGCATGATTGTATTTCTTCGACAGTAGCCTCGTTAGGGAGGTTGATGGTCTTGGATATCGCACCGCTGATGAAAGGCTGTACAGCTGCCATCATACGGATATGTCCGAATGCATGTATATAGCGTGTGCCTTTAGATCCGCATTTATTAGCAGTGTCAAATACCGGCAGGTGTTCTTCTTTCAGGAATGGAGCGCCTTCTACGGTCATCGTACCGCCTATATATTCGTTGGCTGTCTCGATATCGCTCTTGCTGAAACCCAGCTCGCGGAGCAGATTGAATTTAGGATTGTTGTACTGATCGGCAGTGAAACCCAGACGCTGGAGGGCTGACTCGCCGAGGCTGTATACGTTGAATGCAAACGTGATGTCAAACGCGGCTGGCAGTCCTGCTTCTATTTTCTCGATATCAGCTCCGTCAAATCCTTTTCCCCGCAGGGTGTCAGGATTGATAGACGGGCAGCCTTGAAGGCTTCCGTGGCCTTTAGCATATTTGATGATCGCGTCAGTCTGTTCAGGAGTATAGCCGAGGTTTTTCAGCGCAGCAGGCACTGATTCATTTACTATTTTGAAATAGCCGCCACCTGCGAGCTTCTTGAATTTCACGAGTGCGAAATCTGGCTCTACACCCGTAGTATCGCAGTCCATGACCAGGCCGATAGTGCCTGTAGGAGCGATCACAGTGGTCTGTGCATTGCGGTAGCCGTACTTCTCTCCCATTTGCAGTGCCTCGTCCCATGCATTGCAGGCAGACTGGAGCAGGTACTCAGGGCAATAGCGCTGGTCGATACCGACAGGTTTTACATCGAGTCCTTCATAGGTCTCAGGAGAAGCATTATATGCCGCATAGCGGTGATTGCGCATGACACGCATCATGTGTTTTTTATTTCTCTCATAGCCGGAGAATGTACCCAGAGATGCTGCCATCTCTGCAGAGGTCTTGTAGGAAGTACCTGTCATAATAGCAGTGATAGCGGCACCTATAGCGCGACCTTTTTCACTATCATAAGGAATGCTCGAAACCATCAGGAGTGTACCGAGGTTAGCATAGCCGAGGCCGAGTGTACGGAAGTCATAAGATAGCTGCGCAACTTCCTTAGACGGGAACTGTGCCATCAGTACGGATATCTCCAGTACCATGGTCCAGATACGGCTCATGTGCTCGAAGCCTTTGACATCCAGTGTCAGGGCATCCACATCATAGAACTTCATCAGGTTGAATGAAGCGAGGTTGCATGCAGTATTGTCGAGGAACATATACTCAGAGCATGGGTTAGATGCGCGAATAGGGCCGTCCTCAGGGCATGTATGCCATTCGTTGATCGTAGTGTCGTATTGTACGCCCGGGTCTGCACAGCGCCATGCAGCCATGCCTATTTTGTCCCACAGTTCTTTAGCGGGTATGCTCTTCATGGTCCTGCCGTCGGTGCGGGCCTTGAGGTCCCAGTTGCCGCCTTCCTCAAGTATGCGGAAGAATGAATTTGGTATACGTACAGAGTTGTTTGAATTCTGTCCGGCTACGGTGCGGTACGCTTCACCTTCGTAGTGATTGCTATAGCCTGCGTCGATGAGGGCTTTCACCTTATCTTCTTCTTTCATTTTCCACTCGATGAAGTCCACCACCTCAGGGTGATCGAGATCGAGACAGACCATCTTGGCNNGGTCCATGATGCCGCCTTCGTTCACGAGGTCATCTGATACAGACAATATAAAACAAGCATGTGGCTGCGGCCTTTCATATGCGGAAGTAGATCTGGTCAGTTCGCCATTATCAGGATTAACATAATAGTGTCCTTGCGGTTTGCCGGTAATGCCATAGGCAGAATGCAGGCCTGTATTGAACCACTGCGGAGAGTTTGGTGCAGCCATCTGAGCTACGAGAGAATACACGATCTCATCATAGAAACGGCCGGCGTCTTCTTTAGATGCGAAATAGCCGTACTTCTCACCCCAGTGCCTCCAGCAGTCAGCCATACGGTGTGCTACCTGCTTCATAGAGTTCTCTCCGCCGAGGGTACCATCAGCCTGAGGCACTCCTGCCTTGCGGAAATATTTCTGCGCCAATATATCTGTGGCTACCTGCGACCATTGTTTCGGTACTTCTACATTATGCATTTCAAATACTGCATCGCCTGCAGGATTGCGGATCACTGAGCTTCTCAGTTCATATTCGAACAGGTCGTATACGGAAACACCATCTTTGGTGTAATAGCGGTCGACAGGGAGTCCTTTTTTAGTTATTTTCTTTGCCATATCTTAAGGGTGTATTTAGTAGGTGTTACTCTAAAGTTAAATGCGGTGGTTTTTTCTTTTGGTAATTCGAATTTAACTTGNNTTTTTTCGTTTGGTGAATCGAATTTACCTTTGTTAAAAAAATAATGCTAGTGGTTTTATCAACAACAAATGTGAAAAGTATAGTCAATAATTTTCAAATGATGGATAGTGCTGAATTGAGCCTGTGGAAAAAAGAAAAGTGCTTAAAACCGAAAATAAATTTGGTTATTTCACTTGTTTATTTGTGGCGTATTTTCAGGACAGGCAAAAAGTTAAATTCTCACTTATTTTACCCAAATTTACGACAAATTAGCGATGAATAAAAACATTTTAACTCTTCTTAAATCCGCTCGTACCAAGCTCGCGGTGCTGATCGACCCGGACAATCAGACCGAGGATAG
>PLSN01000004.1 GCA_003165135.1 Bacteroidota bacterium | reverse complement strand
ACCCCGCCTTTTATGTTCAGCAACTCGGCACATGCCCGGATGGCAAAATGTAGTTTGGCATTCTGGACCACCGCCTCATTCGCCCCGCCGAAGCATAGGGAATAGGCAAGTAGCTTGCACGCAAAGTCCGGTGTATACATCGACAACCCAAACTGCATCATGCTCCTTTGCATGGCCAGGCCTGTTTCAATCATCTTCTGTTGTGATTCGTCCATAGCTATTATACTTTGGGGGTTACTCGAGTATAGACTATAAATGAGAATTGGAATAATCAGCTTCATTAGGTCTCTCCTGAGGCACTTGGCCGATTTATTGATAAAATGCCTGTAAAATAAAAACGGCCTCAACTGGTGAGGCCGTTTTGACTATGGCAAACAAAAAACACTTTGGCTACTTGCTGACGGTAGTGATTTTCATACCGAGCTTCTTGGCGACTGCCAAAAGTGGCTGAACGCTATCGGCTGTAAATTGTGACGAGGTGAATACCACTTTGCGGTCGCCCAGCTTGATGGCGTCACCTTTTTCTTCAGACATGAAGTACCTGGGTCTCGAACCTGACAAACTGTTTGCGGTATTTTCGTCCTGGAAAATTCCGAACCTGTTCAGCAACTCATCAGGGAAGACCTCCTTGAGTTGTTTGTATGTCACCTTCGGATTTTCGGCCACATACTTCCTCACCACCGCCTGGACTATACGGCCCTTGCCGTAGAGCTCACCATCGAGTTTGTACTGGTCTTTATTCCTGCCAGCACTTTTGCCTTTTGGAGCTTCTTGCTCATCTTCCACTGGTATCTCCAGTTCGGTTGACAGTTCTTCAGTGACTTCCGGTTCGGCACTGATGGAGAGCTTCATCTCCTTGCCTTCCCCTTCTTCGATTAGACGGCCTTCCTTGCGGAGGGCCTTGATGACGTTTGTAAGTTCTATCCCGGCGATTTTTGTCTTGGCCGTGATTTCTGCTTTGGTTGCACCTGGATTTGATTCGAGGAACGCAACCACTTTTTTGATAGCTGTTTCAATTTTCATGACTATGTAGTTTTGATTAAAAAAATAATTACATAGCGAGTATGCAGGAACCGTCGGAAACCTAGAAATTAAAAACAGGAAAAGCGGGAAACACTTGCGTTTATTAGCAAATATATCGCGGTATCATGGCCAGAAACGGAAAACTGTTATTGCTTCAACATTTTTGCAGAAGAATGAAAGTGCAAGCCCAATAAAAGCACACCAGCCAAAAATCGCACCAACCATCATCCATATAACCTGACTTATCGCTTTGCCATCTTTAGGCCTGAATTTGATTACGAACCATGTGGTCGACCAGTGGAGATATTTAACACCTATAATGACGCCGGTTATTGCCCCCGACAAACCGGCGAAATAACACCAGATGTAGGTATATTTTCCCAAACTGTCGTATTGAGAAAAGGGGTCAGTTAAAGAAGTTGTGAGAAACATTCGGCTCTTTTATAACCTTTCAATTTTAGAGATAGTAAATGTCACTGCAATTCTTTCCCGCAATGCGGACAATAATTTTGTTCACTCTTATGCCTTCTCATCACATCTGAAAAGCCAGATGCCAGTATTCCGGCTGGAAGAGCAAACATGCCAATTCCCAAAATTGATAAGCAAGCGGTTAAAGTTTTTCCTAAAGGAGTAATTGGATACATGTCGCCATAACCCACAGTTGTTAAAGTGGAAACGCTCCACCACATAGTTTCCGGTATACTGGCGAATTTAGCTGGCTGCGCTCCATGTTCCACAAAATACATCATACATGAAGCAACGATTATCAAAGATAAGGTTATACTGAGGCTTATCAATAACTCATCCTTCTTTTCATGAAGGACTGATGAAATAACTTTTACGGCATGGAGAAACCTGCCAAGCTTAAAAAATCTGAACAACCTGAGCATTCTGATAAATCGCAAATCATAGCCAGCTAATACAGGTAAATAAAACGGCAGTATAGATATTAAGTCAACTATACCACCGAATGAAACAATATATTTTAATCTTCCCTTTACCGGCCCTTTGAATTCATCCGCTAAGGTGCAGGTCCAGATTCTGAGCAGATATTCAATAGAGAAAACAAAAACTGAAAATATTTCAAAATATTTAAACATCCCCTGATAACGTAGATAGAAACTGTTTACAGTTTCAAAAATTACAGCAAGGGTATTCAGGATAATTAGAATGACAATGAAAGTATTTACTACTCTGTCCCAATTTGTACCGCCGTCGAAGGGGTCAAGTAGTAAATAGATTTTCCGCTTTATTTTCAAATACATTTTTGCTTTTTTTATAAAACAGAGATGGTCGGATTACTTTGGGCGGGCATTTTTTAATGACAGAACCAGGACAATACAAATCCAAAACAAAGAAAAGCTCCCACTATAAATCCGCCGATGAACCATACTACCTGGCTAAAAAGCTTTCCTGCATCTGACATCAACAGGATGGTCAACCATGAGGTTGTCCAATGAAAAAGAAATCCACCGAGTAACCCTCCGATTGTTCCACCGATAATTCCTGCCGTCCATGATATTATCTTTGCAAACATTCCTATGCTCCCATAGCAGCCGCTATTCCAGTCAATGGATTCTAGTAAAACCATCAGGAACGTCATTTTCATAATTTAAATTTTTGAGACTTAGACTTTATCTCACCACGAGATATTCCAATTTGAATCCATTTCATTAGCGATTACGTTATATCCCATCTTTGCAAGAATCTTTGCGTTTCCCTTTTCTAAATCAGAATTCCACACTTCAATATAGTCTTCTCCTCTTCTTTTTGCTTCAGATATTAGCTTTAATGCCTCAGACACCTCATAGTTATCACTGGATTCATCTAAAAAAACTCCCCCTCTACTTTGTTTTGAATCATATTCGTCTGAATCATCATTATTGGAATCAGAAGTTTCGTTATCCAAATCATCAGGCTCACTTTCACGCTCGGTAGAATCTTCATTATCAGATTCAATAAGTTCTTTTATCTCTTTCACTTCAGATTTCGTAAAGCCGTGCGCTCTGACAACTCCGGTTCCGGTTGTATAAAATGTGATAGTCGAATAACCAACTAAACGAGTATCTACAGAAACTTCTGAAATCTTGTCAAACCGAATGTCTTTATCCTTATTGCCAAAAAGCCCCGGTATCCTTACCGTAATTTTATCTGAGCACACAATAATTTTGCATGGAAACAAGCTATTATCATCCGATAGCCTTGACGCTGTGAATGTTTGCATAAATACGTTTATTATAATGTTTGATGAAATTG
>PLSN01000432.1 GCA_003165135.1 Bacteroidota bacterium | reverse complement strand
TTGCGAGGAGGCCTCCGACGAAGCAATCTGGATTTAAAGGCAGATAGGGTTTCAGATATTAAATCAGGGAGAATGAAAAAGCCCTGCCGATATGGGTTTTGACCGCTACACTTTATCATACACAACCATATGTGTATAAGTTTGCATCTTTGTAATAGCAAACTATGAAAATCAGGTTTACTTTTAGTAAAACTATAACGTATGCAATCAGTCATCACATCGAAGTGGAAAAAACTGGACGGCACGCAGTTTTCAGCCCCTATCAGGGAAGTAGTAGAAAAAGCCCTCATCCACGAAGGCGAAATAGGCAACAGGATCAAAGTATGTATCGGGACAGACTCGCAGGTGCGGGGACTGGAGACTGAGTTTGCGACAGTAGTGCTGCTCCTTCGCAAAGGCAAGGGCGGCTACATGTTCATCAGCTCCGAGAAGACCCTTCAACGTATGACCATCAAGGAGCGTATGCTGCATGAGGTGTCCCGCTCTATTGAGATCGCCTATCATCTCTGTTCGCTGTTTGATCAGTACCGTACCGAACTTGAGGTGCACGCCGACATCAATACCAATCCGCGTTTTGGTTCCAATACTGCTCTCAGCGAAGCGATGGGATATATCCTCTCAATGGGTTTCACCTTCAAGGCCAAGCCCGATGCGGTAGCCGCCAGCTGCTGTGCCAATAAGGTGGTGTAGAATCAGGGACGAGAGACGAGTGGCGAGGGACGTTAAATACCCCTCATCAGAAAAAGCTAAGCCCTTTTTTACATTATCGAAGATCGGAAGATATATCGGAGAGTTTTTTCTTGTCTATTGTCTCAAGTCTATCGTCTATTGTCTTTTCATAGGGTTTTGCATTCTGATATGCACGGGCTTCTTTCCATTCATGCCAGCGATTTGGCAGCAATATATTTCCTACTTTATCCACCAGATAGTGGGCAGCTATATTAAAAACTCCCCTCGCGCGGGTATTCATATTGCTCTGTGAGCGCAGCGCCAGCCCAAAGCTAAAATCCAGATAATGCATATAGTGCCAATAGCGTGTAGGCATGAAGAGCGTTTCGCCATGTTTTAATATCGTCTCATAGCCTTTGACATTTCTCAATGCAGGAAATTTCTCATAGTCAGGTGACTCAGGTGTGATAAGGCTTTTGACAGTGAAAGGATGATGGTATATCTTATCGGATTCCTCCGGCGGGAATAAAATAACATGCTTGCTCCCCACGAACTGTGTCAGAAAAACATTGGCGCAGTCGATGTCATAATGCATGGTCACCTCCGAACCTTCACCCCCGAAAAACATAAATGGAAATCGTTTGATAAAACCCCGCATCACAGTCGGAAATTTAAAATCATCCTTTAACTCCGGTGCCGGATCAAAAATATCAAACAGGAATAGTCGGAGGTCAGTAGGGCCTTTCTCTGTGGCTTCTATGAAATCTTTAAACAGCATTTCCTTGTCTGATGACATATNNCGGGCTTGGAATAGTTGCTGCTAAAAACCGGGACTTGCAGATTTCCATATTTCTCTTTGAAAAATTCCGCTGTCCATTTATGCAGAGCAGGCCAGTCTTGGGTCATATCCGTAAAGACCACAGGCCGACCGGGGCGTAGATACTCATTCAGGAACTCCTTTTTGGTGAGCCCTGTACGTCGGTCTACTTGTTGCAGCTGCATCATCTTATTAGCGAATTTAGGCTAATAAATTACAAAAAGTACATAACTACATATTCAATATATCAACGCTGACGAAAATCATTTTACAAAACCGTGACTTGCATCAAAAGACAAATCCTTTACCTTTGTTCGTCACAAAGATTATTAACGCCCGGGGCGTAGTATGTTGTTTTTGACTACTTTGCTTATTATTACAGAAGATGTACGCTATTTTCAGAAAAGAACTCCGCCAATTTTTCAGCTCGCTCATAGGCTATATAGCCATCTGCGTGTTTTTGCTATTGGTTGGCTTTATGGTTTGGTTTGCTCCAGAGTCCAATATCCTGGATGCGGGCTATGCCAGCCTTGACTACTTTTTCTACGTCGCCCCTTTTATCCTCATGATGCTCATTCCTGCTATCACCATGCGGTCATTCTCCGAGGAGATGCAGAGCGGCACCATAGAGCTACTGGCTACGCGTCCGCTCACTGACACGGATATTATTTTCGGGAAGTTTTTCGCTGCTCTGGCACTCGTATTGGCAGCCATAGCGCCGACACTGGTGTATTTTTATACCATCTATCATCTCGCAGCCCCTATCGGCAATGTGGATGTAGGCGGCGTCATCGGCTCCTACTTTGGACTTATATTCCTGAGTGCGGTCTTTGTATCCGTCAGCCTTTTCACTTCATCAGTCACCAAGAGCCAGATCGTTGCTTTCATCGGTGGCGCCTTCATATGCTTTATCCTCTACTATGCTATCGAGGGCCTGGCCAAGCTCGGTGCTTTTTATGGCAAGTCCGACTACCTCGTGGAGCAGATCGGCCTCTACTCTCACTATGAGTCTATCGGCAGGGGCATAGTCGACACGAGAGATGTGGTTTATTTTCTTTCGATCATAGCCTTGTTTACCTTATTTACCCGTACATCATTAGCGAGCAGAAAATGGTAAAAGGACTGAAAAGAAATATGAACAACCGCCGTGATGCAATATTTATCCTATTGGTCACGATGGCTATTTTAGTACTCGCCAATATCCTCAGCCAGTATCTCTATACACGTTTTGACCTGACCTCAGAGAAGAAATTCTCCATCATGCCTTCGACCAAAAAGATGGTGCGAGGACTGAAGGATGCAGTGACATTCAAGATATATCTCGAAGGCGACATGCCTGCGGGATTCAAACGCCTGCGCCAGTCCACACGCGACCTGCTTAATGAACTCAGGGCATATGGTGGCAAGAATATCCAGTTTGAATTCATCGACCCTGTGGCTGGCAAAAATGAAGATGAACGCAAAGCCATCCTTGAGGAACTACTCGCTAAGGGCCTCGCCCCAGCTAATGTACAGACAGGCTCAGCCAATCAAAGCAAGATCACGATGGTATTCCCATGTGCCGTGGCTTACTATTATGGCAGGGAATATCCGATACAGCTTTTGGAAAATCAGATCGGCTATGACAAAGAACAGGTACTCAATAATTCTGCCATCTCGTTAGAGTATAAATTTGCTACTGCTATACAGAAACTCACCATGTACAGGCCTCCGAGGGTAGCTTTTACTACAGGTCATGGTGAACTCAACCGCGCACAGTTGGCCGACATTGAGCAGCAGCTCACTAATCTGCGCTATGAGGTCGCTGAAATGGATCTCACTAAGGGCTACCGGATCAAAGATGACTTTGATGCCATCATCATCGCGAAGCCTTCTATACCTTTCGATGAAAAGGACAAATACAAGATAGATCAGTACATCATGCGCGGTGGCAAAGTGATGTGGCTAATCGATGCCACTACTGCTGATTTTGATAGCCTGAAGGTCAGCCTCACGGGGCAGTTTGTTGTCGATAGAAATCTCAATCTTGACGACCAGCTATTCAAATACGGCGCTCGGGTCAATACTAACCTTATCATGGACATCAATATGTGCAGCCCGATACCGCTGAAGGTCGGCAATATGGGCAATGCCCCTCAGATAGAGCTTTTCCCATGGTATTACTTTCCGCTGCTCCAGCCTGCTGCCAATCACGCCATAGTCAAGAACATGGACCCTGTCGCTGCGCAGTTTGCCAGTACCGTCGATACTATACGCAATCCCGGTGTCAGAAAAACCATACTCCTTCAGACCTCAGAAAACTCTAAAGCTGTGATGACACCTGCACGTGTGCACTTCGGCATCCTGCAGCAGAAACCTAATCCCATATACTTTGACCAGCCGCATCTGCCGGCTGCGGTTTTGCTTGAGGGTGAATTTCAGTCGCTATACAAAAACCGCATGACCAAAGACTTTCTGGCTATGAGCGATACTGTCGAAACGCTGAAATTCATAGACCATAGTCCTGCCAGCAAGATGATCGTGATCGGCGACGGCGATATCATCAGAAATGAACTGCGTCAGGACGGTTCTGCCTATCCTCTCGGTTATTACTCTGTGAGCCGCCAGACCATGGCCAACAAAGACTTTATCCTAAACTGCATCCAATACCTGATAGACACATCGGGCATACTCGAAACCAGAAACAAAGAAGTAAAACTCCGATTGCTCAATAAAATGCGTGTGCAGGACCAGAAAGTACAATGGCAGCTGATCAATATAGTGGTACCTATCATTCTGGTTATCCTGTTTGGTATCGGCTTCAATTATTTCCGGAGAAAAAAATATGCTGTCTAATTTCCCCACTCATTATCATGAAAAAATTCCTTCCATATATTATCATTCTCATAGTCCTCATTGCTGGAGTGAGTTATTTCATTTATGAATTTTCTCCCTCTACACTCGAAAAAAAAGAAAGTGACTTCGCTATTCACAATTTAGATGAGGTAACCAAAATACGCCTGTCTGATACCAAAGGCCATGAAGTGATCCTGACCAGAAAGGATAAAAAGTGGATCGTGAACGGACAGTATGAAATAAATGAAGCCTCCAAAGATCTTCTCTTCACTGCACTCCAAAAGGTAGAAACCAATTACCGCTCACCGGACAAAGCTGAACCCATCGTCCTCAAAGATATGGGCGTGCTTCACAATAAGTGTGAGATCTACCTCAACAATGAGGACAAACCGGCCAAAGTATATTACGTCGGCGGCCCCACAGCAGATGGTGAAGGCACCTATATGATCATGGAGCGTGACGGCAAAATGGCACAGCACTCCTATGTGACTCATGTACCCGGCCTACATGCCTACCTGACAGAGCGCTACTATCCTGCCGTAGAACGCTGGCGGTCGATATGGTTATTTCGCGACAATGACCAGACCATACAGTCGCTCAAAGTGACATACAACCGAGAGCTGCAGAAATCATTTGAGATCACAAAGGTGGGCAAGGACTCCTTCGCACTGGCCAATAGTGAGGGACAGATGCTGGAACAACCTAAACAGCGCTTCATCCACCAATATCTGAACTTCTATGACGGGCTGCCGCTTGAGATGTTTGAAAACACCAACACCGCGGCCCATGATACCGTCACCCCGAGTGAGCCATTCTGCACTATCACTATGAAGCGGGTAGATGGCAAGGAATCCACTCATATCATCTACTACATTCCAGTCAATGAGCAAACCCGCGTGCAGTATGATGACAATGGCAGGAAACTACTCTACGATGTCGAGCACTATTATATCCTGTTCAATGATAAAAAGGACTTTGCCCTGATACAGTACTACACCTGGGGCAAAATACTGCATACATATCAGGACTTTTTTGTCAAGCCGGTGGTGGCTAAATAGAAGTACCATTGCATTGACAAATTTAGCTTTTGTCAAAGCTCAGCTGCTGAAAATCTACCGTTCACATCAAAATTCCCAATGTTGATTGAGACTTAAGGGCGGTCCTCAAATTTCAAGTCAAAGAACAGAGCTTTTTAGAGGGCATCAAACCTAGTATTCACGCCACTTTCCATATATGCGTTTTCAGTTATACATATAAATAATCCACATTTCCGCATATTGAGTAAATTTTACTTCAATTCTTAGGTCAATAATAATTAGCAAAATATGAATATTTTATTTTAATATGGTAATTTATGAAATACATAATGGAATTTTGACTTTCGGCTGTTCCCACAAAACGACCGTAATTGCTCAAGCACGCAGTCATGGTGAGCGAAGCCGAACCACCCGCCAGCAAAAAAACCCATTCCACCTCAAATGCAAATATAAAATAAATAAGTAAATAATGCAAATTGCAAAACTCTTTCTAATTCCGAAGAAATTCCCCTAATTTTATGAAATGGAACGAGTATCAGAAAAACAAATAGTCATAAAACTTTCCAAAGTAGAAGTAGTAGATGATATGCTCAAACTGACCCTTGAGGGCAAGAACTATTCCTTTCAAATATCTGCTATTTCAAAACGGCTTGCCGTAGCCTCTCCGGTCTCTCGTCAGAATTTCATTGTGTCTTCCTCCGGCTAGGGTATTCACTGGCCCGATGTGGATGAGGACCTTTCTATTCCAGCTTTGATCAAAACTATGAAATAAGCTGCCAAGAGAAATATTCGATTGGAGTTTAGGCTGATGTCGATATTAGTAGCGGTGGTGTTATTGGGGATATTGCTATTGTGGGGGATGCAGGGGTGAATTTTCCTTTGGGTTAAGCAAGGATATTGCCTCTCACTATATGATGAACCCTCATCTCATCACCGTTTATTTGGAATGCAACTACCCAACCTTTGTTGCTAATACAACTCAATCCCTCGTTTGCGAATATTTGATTTTGGCACAGAGCATAAGTCACATTAGGTTTGGCGTACGTGTACAAATGGAAAATGAAATCAGTGACCCAAAATTGACCAGCACCGGGAGTATTGATGGTGTCGATAAATTCCGAAATATCTGAAAGCGTTTCCAGAGCTTCAGGTTCCAGGCTTACTCTCATGAGGCTTTCTTCATGTCTTTCTCAGCCAGCCGTTTTTTTATTATTTCTAATGCCTCCATAGCATCAATGCTCTTGCCTGTCTTAGGCCTGCTGACGAGTTCACGCAGTTCCTCATCAGTGGCTTTGCGGCCGATGCCGAAAGCCAGATCATGTGGGGTCAGTTTTCTGAACTTTTCCATATGGTAAAAATAATAGATTTTGGATTAGATTGCAAATGGGTGTTTGAAGACTTCTAGTCCGGTTCGCCAAGTCCGCAGCCCCTCCTTCAGACTACGGACAACATTTTATATTTTTAAAGTTGGAGAGGCTGAATCCCGGTAACACAAATACTTGAATTGATATATGAAACACGGAGGTTGCGTATATATTCTAACTAATAAAAGAAGAACGGTATTATACACCGGTGTCACAGCTTCTCTGTCCAGAAGAGTATGGGAGCATAAAGAAAAAATTGACCCCAAATCTTTTTCAGCTAAATATAATTGCGACACACTAGTCTACTATAAACCCTTTCATCACATAGAGGACGCTATAGTCGAGGAGACAAGAATCAAAGGATTGAGCCGAAGCAAGAAGGATAATCTCATTAATTCCATGAACCCCGAATGGAAAGACTTATATCCTGACTTAGTAGAATAGCCCAAACAAACCAAGCGTCATTCCGATAAAAAATTCAACTCATAATAAAAGTGATATTTTTTGAGGAATCCCCGCCAGCATATAGCTCCCCTCATGTCAACTACCCTCATGCTATTGGGATTCCTCTGCTTTATCACATCTATTTTTATATTGGAAAAGCATTCGGAATGACGGCGCTTAGAATGAAAGATATCCCCATCCTCCCTTCAGACTAGAGACCGGTCAACTACCTCTCCTTCTCAGGTCTCATATGCGGAAAGAATAACAAAACATCACTCATATACCTCACTTCTGTGTGCCACTTTTAGTACTTGTACTTCTTTGCCTGAGAGGTCAAAAATGATTCGATAATCTCCGACTCTATATCGCCATTGGCCTAGCTTAGAGTTGATCAATTTTTTTGCTTCGCTTAGATTTTCATCAGTTGCGTATTCGGTCAGTTTTTCAATGATACGCTTTTGGACCTGCTTGTCCAGTTTCTTAAATTCTTTTGCGGCCCGCTGGGAGAAAATTACATCAAAGGCCATTGGCTAAAGATGAAAGTGAAACCTTTTTTCCCTGTTTGATCTGTTTGCGACTTTCGGTGATATCAGCCATATATTCTTTCAAGGACACACTTTGATATTCGACATTTAGTTTGTCAGCAAGCTCTTTCAAAAAAGTTTCTTCCTTTTTTGTTTTTGGTTTCAATATCAGGTAGCTCATACTTTTAAATTAGTACCATAAAGTTAAGCAAAAATGGTGTGCAATTCTACCCTTCCTTCTCCGGTCTCATTTGCGGAAAGAAAAGTACCTCCTGAATAGTAGACTGATTGGTCATCAGCATGGCCAGGCGGTCTATGCCTATACCGATACCTGATGTAGGCGGCATGCCATACTCCAGAGCACGGAGGAAGTCATGATCGATGAACATCGCCTCATCATCGCCGCGCTCCTGCAGCTTCACCTGCTCCTCAAAACGCGCACGCTGCTCTATCGGGTCGTTCAGCTCGCTGTATGCATTGGCGATCTCCTGTCCGTTCACCATCAGCTCAAAGCGCTCTACGAGGCCCTCCTTGCTGCGGTGCTTCTTGGTCAGCGGGCTCATCTCTACCGGATAGTCAGTGATGAAGGTCGGCTGGATGAAGTTCTTCTCGCACTTCGCGCTGAAGAGTTCATCTATTAGTTTGCCCTTGCCCATGGTCTTGTCTACTTCGAGGTGCAGGGATTTACAAACATCATATATTTGCTCTTCGCTCATCGCGCTGACGTCATGACCGGTGTATTCCTTGATTGCATCATAGATCGTGACACGGCGGAACGGTGCCTTGAAGTCAATTTTATTTTCTCCTACTGTCAGTTCACTCGTGCCGTGCATATCCGTAGCAACCTTCTCCAGCATACGTTCGGTGAAGTCCATCATCCAGATATAGTCCTTATACGCCACGTAGAACTCCAGTATCGTAAACTCAGGATTGTGCTTGCGGCTCATGCCCTCGTTGCGGAAGTTTCGGCTGAACTCATACACCCAATCAAAGCCTCCGACGATCAGCCTCTTGAGGTAAAGCTCATTGGCGATACGCAGATAGAGCGGTATGTCGAGTGCATTGTGATGTGTGGTGAACGGCCGTGCGGCTGCGCCACCGGGGATACTCTGCAGTACAGGAGTATCGACCTCTATAGCGCCGCTGTCATTCAGGAAATCGCGTATAGTACGGATCATTTGTGTTCGCTTCAGGAAAGTATCCTTCACGCCGTGATTGACCACGAGGTCCACATAGCGCTGACGAAATCGTTGCTCGGGATCGGAGAATGCATCAAATACTTCGCCGTCTTTTTCTTTCACCACAGGCAGCGGGCGCAGTGCCTTGCCGAGTACTTTGAGTTCTTTGACACGGATAGAGGTTTCGCCTGTCTTGGTCACAAAGACTTCCCCCTTCGCACCCACAAAATCACCGAGATCGAGCAGGTGTTTCAGCACTACCTCATACATGGTCTTATCATCGCCCGGACAGATATTGTCGATAGAGATAAATAGCTGTATGCGCCCTGTATTGTCCTGTATCTTGATGAAGCTCACCTTGCCTTTAGAGTTGAGGCTCATGATACGCCCTGCTATGCTGACATTTTTGTATACATCTACTTCATGGATCGGTTGCTCAGGATTGGGATTGGCAGCTTTGATCTTCTCCACTGCATCCAGTATCTCCTGTGCGGTCACATTCACCTCCCACATGGCTGCGGGATATGGGTCTATGCCAATCTCAGCAAACTTTGCCAGCTTCTCGCGGCGCACTACTTCCTGTTCACTCAGGTGCTCACTCATCTTATTAAATTTAGGACTGCGAATATATGAAATAGACACTAGACATTAGACTTGAGACTATAGACAATGCAAAATACACTTTGAGAAAGACAAGATTCATTTATTTTATATATTCATTTTAAAATCATCCCGTGCTGCTCCAAAACGGCTATTTGCGCAACCTGCTTTTCATAGACATAGAGACCGTGCCTGCGCATGGCTCATGGGAGCTGCTGCCTGATATGGAGAAAGAACTGTGGACGATCAAGCACTCCACGCTCAAGGTCCCTGACGAAACAGCCGAAGAGGGCTATCTGAAAAGAGCAGGTGTGTATTCTGAATTTGCAAAAGTGATCTGTGTGTCTATCGGATTTTTCTGGTATGACCGCGAGGCCAATGTGGACCAGTTTCGCCTCAAGTCTATTTATGGTGATGATGAACATCAATTGCTCAGCGATATGGTCACGCTTTTCAATCAACATTTCCCAAACGAAGACAGGTTCCGCTTCTGCGGGCATAATATCAAAGAGTTTGACATCCCTTTTCTCTGTCGCCGCATGGTCATCCATGGTCTGAAGCTGCCGAACATGTTTGACATCTCGGGCAAAAAACCCTGGGAGACAGAGATGCACGACACGCTCCAGATGTGGAAATTTGGTGACGTCAAAAACTACACATCTCTCAAGCTGCTCACCTATGTACTCGGCATTCCCAGCCCGAAAGAAGACATCGAGGGCAAAGATGTCTGCATGGTCTACTATGAGCAGCATGGCCTCAAACGAATCGCGGAATACTGCCAGCGCGATGTAGTGACCGTGGCGAGACTATTGCTACGGTTCAGATATGAGCCCGACCTGCTCGAAGATAAAGATGTGATAATAGCAAACTAGTACTGAGTAGTTAGTATTGAGTATTGAGATAATACAGCAATATGCCAGACTGTTTCTCCCTCTCCTTCGGAGAGGGTCGGGGTGAGGTGATCAATTTACCAGCTTCATCAAAATAGAACCAAAGGTGTTTTTAAATTCTACCTGAATCAGCTTGCCTTTGTCATAGGTATACCTGTCAGAATGATTACTTACCTGACCTGTGTAGAGGCCCTCAGCTTCTTTTTTTATTTCAAAATAGGCACCTTTCGGTTCGTAGAAAAACTTCTGAAGGTCATGCGGTTCAAAAAAGTATAATAGGATAGAAGGAAATTTAACAGCATCTGTCAGGGTCCGTTTATCTCCATTCCTGTCTATTATTATCAGTTTGTCTTTATCCCAAACAGACTTTGTGACCGAGCTTCCGGTTTCCTTGATATTCTCAAAGGTGGAGACTGTCATCAGGCCATCTCGCCCGACCACTACACGGCCTGACAGGTTGAACTTCTTATCCCAAAAAAGA
>PLSN01000438.1 GCA_003165135.1 Bacteroidota bacterium | reverse complement strand
AGGATTGCTGCCAAAAACGCACTTATACTGTTTCAGGATGATCCTGCCGGCTTTGAGTGTGAGCGTATGTTCAGTCTTGTCGATGTATATCTCTATGTCTTTGCGGTCGAGCTGAAAGGCGTGCAGCTTTTGATCTATCGTCAGATGGAGGTTCTGGGCACCGCTTTGAAATGACAGCAGTATAAAGGAGAAAAATATGGTAGCAAGGAACCTCATAACAGTATGACTATAGAACGGTAACTAAGTAACAATTATTTTTTGATTTTTAGGTTTATTAATATAGCATCAGTGGATATATAAGTGTGACATGGATAATATCTCAGGCTGTTTTTTCGTTACTTTACCATATGAAATACCTCTTTTTGATTGTTCTCACCGTTTTTTTAGTCATTCAATCCTATGCCCAGGGAGGTTATAGCAAAACGTCTCCACGCCCGACCTTGCCGACTAATCAACTCACTAAGTCGGAGCAGGCACGGCTGAAGAACATGGAGGACACAATGCGCCAGCTGCTAAATATAGTGATGTATGATACGACGGTGAAAGTGGAGGATATCACGGCCGATTATACAGGAGCCATCATCCGAAATATGGCATTGGGCAAGCAGGATACCACGGTATATATCAATACCGCTCCCCGGAATGATACACTGGGACTGGCTCAGCGGTTTGAGAACAGAAAGATAGCCTGCTATAAATTTATCCCCAAGCTGATAGCTGCGCTTAAGACAGACAACTCTTTTTATTATCCCTTTGACTCATTGGCAGAGCTGTCAAAGGTCTATCCGCCAGATAGCAGCTTTCGGATACTCACATGGCAAATGCACTACCCTAAGGGCCGTTTTCGCTATTATGGGGTGATACAGATGCGCTCGACCAAACTGAAAATGTTTCCTTTGCGCGACCTGAGGGATACACTGCCTTTTCATACTCAGCGGGAGCTGACAGCTGACAATTGGTACGGACAGATATACTATAAGATCATCGAGAAAATGGCGAATAAGAAAGCCTATTATACCCTGTTTGGTTTTGAAGCAGCAGATTTTATCTCACGCCGCAAGATCATTGATATCCTGACATTCGATGAAGGTGGTAAACCGCATTTTGGAGCACCTTTGTTTGATTTCAAATATGAGGACAGCAGCCACTATAAGGCCATCGACACTATGAGCCGATTCTTTATTGAATATAAATGGAGTGCATCGCCTACGCTCAATTATGATTATAATAAGGACATGATCGTCTTCGATCACCTCGCACCGCCTGACCCAAGAGCGCAAGGAGCATACTTCACCTATGTGGAAGACGGCACCTATGAGGGCTTCAAATGGGTAGGAAACCACTGGCAGTGGGTAGAGAAGGTCTTTAACTTCGCGATCAATGAGGATGATAATCCACCGATACCATCACCTCTATTTGGTACACCCAAAAAGCAGCCAACATTGCCAACTGAGGTAGAGCATTAGGAATTAATTTCGGATGGCGGACCTGCCTGTCGGCTGACAGGGTTTTGATTGCCTAGAGACTTTCCAAGTTTCTATGTATCAAAAGCTATATATATGGACTGATTTTCACTTTGTGACTATGCCGGTAAACTTGGAAAGTCTATTATAAAGTAGATGTATAGCTATATAAAACAAAAAAGCACCCGACAGGCGGATGCTTTTTAATATAAAGTTTAGTGATATTATTTTTTAGCCGGAGCACTCGGTTGTTGATGACCAGGTTGCCCTTGCTGAGGCATAGGGGCTGCAGCGCCTGCGCCGGTTTCTTTGAGACGTTTTGATACCTCGTCGAGTTCTGCAGGAGCTGCAGGAGTAGTCTGCTGCGCGCTTGCATTCTTCTTGGCTACGGCTGCTTTCTTATCGATCAGGAACGAAGAGCAAAGGCTGAATACCAGCAGCAGTACTGCGAGTGTCCAGGTAGTCTTTTCGATCACGTCTGTAGTACGTGCTGCGCCGAATATCTGCTGGCTGGCACCGCCGAATGTGGAATTGACACCACCGCCTTTAGGATTCTGGATCAGTACGATCAGTCCGAGCATGAAGCAAATGATGATGATCAGTATAGTGAGAACTATGTACATGTTTACTTGTTTTTTAGTCTTTCAATTTGGACGGCGAAATAAGCACTTTTTTCGGGATTATTCAAACTCAAGGTCTCATATGCCTTTATTGCCTTGTCTGTCAGGCCCTGAAGTACGTATATTTTGGCTAATGTTTCCGAGACCAGTTCTTGTTTTGGCGGCTTGGTCGGGGCTGTTTTTTTCTTTTTCTGGTTTTCGATGAAATTGTCCAGCCCCTTGGCATATTGGGTCTCAGTCTCGAGTTTATCATGAAAGAAAGTGGCAGGCATACTGCTCATGATGAGCTGGTCGAGTTCGTCTGCTGCATCCTGCTGTGCTTTGGGCTTATCTTCAATCGACTTCTTGAGGCTGTGTTTGCCTTGTTTGAAATGGTCCAGCCACTCATCAAAGGTATGATCTGCTATGATAAATTTCCTGCCTTCCGGGCGCTCGCTTGTAGCCGGGGCTTCTTCTTCGGTTATAGAGTTGGTGTCAGGCTCTGTGATCAATACCGTTTCGATAGTATCTGCGGCACCGGTAAATGTTTCTATCACTATTTCGCTCTGAATAGTTTCAATAGCGGGCTCGACATTGGGTTGCGGTTCAGGTTGAGATGTTACTTCGGCTATTGGTTTTATTTCCTGTATCGCAGGAGGCTGCTCAGTGCGGGCTTTTTTCTTGAGATACTCATGGAGCATATTTCTGTCGCTGATCCAGACTGAGCTTTCCGATAGCTCATGGTCAAATTTTTCGGTAGAGGGAGCCTGTTGTTTCTTCAAAAGCAGCATCCGCGCGGAGTTGAAATAAGGGAACTGCTCCTTTATTTTCTCCAATTCATCTGGCGCGAGCCCAAGTATCTTGGCGGGTAGTTTATTATTGATGAGCGATCTGGACACGTAGTAATATTAAAGTTTTTATCTCAATTATTTCGACTACNNTTGACGAAGGCCTTATTAAAAATATCATCCATGAGCTGTTTCACAATATCATTGACCAGTGCATCCTGCACGTCAGATAGGTTCGCACTACCCGGTGCATCTGCATATCGCGAGAAACTCTCCGGCTGTTTCCAGCTATCTTTAGGGTACTTTTTGTTTTCATAGGAGATCTGAACCGTGATCGTCAGTCTATTGACCCCTGACTGCAGCTGAGCCGTCGGGGCCTGTGCGGAGAAAGAATATCCGGTTATAGCACCTTTGAATACTACATCGCCGTCATAGGTCACCTGACGCAGGCTGGCCTCGGTGATCAGTTTGTTTTTTAGTGCGTCCGTCATGGTTTGATTCAGAAGGGCAGGAGCATTATTAGCTGAGTTTCTCAGTTGCTCTACGGTCACGGTCTTCACGTCAGCGGGTAGACTGGCGCCAGTGAAGGAGTATACCTTGCAGCCGCCGGAGCCGATCAATAAAATAAATGATAGGGAATACAAAATCCCCCTGAGCCCCATTGTGAGAGGAGAATTAGCCATGTATATTTTGTTTTCCGGTCTCATGTTATTTTTCGAGGTCATATTCTTTGATCTTTCTGTATAATGTACGCTCCGATATGCCAAGGTCAGTAGCTGCATCACGACGTCGGTTTCGGTGTTTTTTCAAGGCTTTTGTGATGAGTTCTTTTTCTTTGTCAGCCAATGACAGAGACTCATCTATGGTCTCATGACTGGTGAAGCGCTGTGGTTCATTGAGGATGATATGCGATGGTTCTTCATGCACAGCTTGCACTGCAGAAATGGGTTGAATATAAGCAGGAGCGGAGGGGTATTGCAATTGCTCCCTGTATCCATCGTTTTCTGACAGTGTGATAGGAGCAGAGCCATTGGTATGCTGGGTCCTGGTGACATCAAACACAAACTGCTTGAGGTCGTTGAGGTCTTTCTTGAGATAGAATATCAGTTTATACAGAATGTCTCGCTCGGTCATACTGCCTGTGGCTTCGGTGAGTTGGTCTTTAGCCAGTACGGGTAATCTGTTTTGAGTAATATCGGGTACTATTTGAATTAGTTCCTGTGCGGATATTTCTTTATCAGTGGACAAAATTGAAACTTGTTCCGCTACGTTCTTCAGCTGGCGCACATTGCCCGGCCATGGGTATTTGAGTATCAGTGCTCGTGCCTCGTCGGTGAGTTTGACAGAAGGCATTTTCATTTTCTCTGCAAAGTCAATGCAGAACTTGCGAAACAGCAGGTATATATCTTCGCCACGTTCTCTGAGAGGCGGGATATATATTGGCACAGTGCTGAGGCGATAATATAAGTCTTCACGGAATTTACCACTACTTACAGCTTGTTGGAGATTTATATTGGTTGCAGCAATCACACGTACATCGGTCTTTAATACTTTTGAAGCACCAACGCGGATATATTCTCCTGTCTCCAGTACACGCAGCAAACGAGCCTGTGTACCTAGCGGTAGTTCACCCACTTCATCCAGAAAAATAGTGCCACCGGCTACTGTCTCAAAATAACCCTTGCGGGCATCGTGTGCGCCGGTGAAGGAGCCTTTCTCAT
>PLSN01000447.1:2750-3141 GCA_003165135.1 Bacteroidota bacterium | reverse complement strand
ACGACCCTGTATTGCCACAGATATCCGATACTGCCATGACCTCGAGATGGGAAAATTTCTACAACCGTGCACTGAAAGGTGAGAAGTTTAACATCATCACCAGCTATCTGTCAAACCGCAAGCCTGCCATCATTGATACGAGCTTCATACCTCTGGTATTCAGCGACCATATCATGGGTACAGCATGCATAGCCCGAAATCCAAAAAGACTGAACTGATCAGGCTTTGATACCAAATGATAAATACCACTATTGAAACAAACTCATTAAATAAATATCCCCACGATATTTAAAATCTCAGGTTTAGGTTTTGTATTAGCCCCGCAGCGAAAGCCGGGGCTTTTTTCTTTTATAGCTGGTCAATATATAGTGGCCCAACCTTCCGCCAGTCT
>PLSN01000447.1:0-2696 GCA_003165135.1 Bacteroidota bacterium | reverse complement strand
GGTTTTCGCAATAAGAAAAAAAGACAATTTTATTGGGTTTCAGCATCGCTCGAAAATCAATTATCAGCTATTTAATTTTTTGATAGCATTGATAGCAATCACGGAGGCAGATTTCCACCTCTGATGGGTCATGTGATCGAACCACTCATAGCACGCGAAAAATTCCCATCCCTCCGATCAGTGAGGCGTCTGTTGTGACTGCTGTTGTTTCCTGAGCTGATCTATGAACTGCTGCTTTTCTTCAGGTGTCATGTTTTGAAACTTCCGGGCCATATCCTGTGCATCGGCAGGCATGGTGCTGCTACCGTTCGTCCCTGATGTAGCCGACTCGTTTGTATACCCGCTCAGGCTGAAGAGTGAAGCAGGATTATTGCGCATCTCCGCCTTGATCATATCTACCTGCATGGAGCCGCCATGCTCCGTCACCATCATCCGCACCGGGAATCCCGCCACCCCTTTGGCAGTGAGTGCCTTAAAAAACCCATCACTCGTAAACTTGCTTCTGACACTCATGTATTGCTTGAAGTTGGACAGCTCAGATGTGAGCCATACATCTTCCGCAGCAGCAGTAGATTTAAGTTTTAGTTTGATATGGGTGCAGTTGTAGCCGTTCACTTTTTCCTTGCCGATCACCGTGATATCAAACTCCGCAGGATCATTCGCCATCTGCGATACAGCTCTCAGGTCTATCACTGAGTAGGTCTTGGCAGCTTCATTGAGCACAAAGGCTTTTTTGACGCTGTCTTTCAGTATCAGCGTCACCCTGTTTATCCCGCCGGGCATCTGCGGTGAGATCATATTGATCTCTGAGCGGGTATTGCCATCGCGGGAGTAGGCCTTTGNNGGGAGATGCCACCCTGCACGCCGGTCATTTTAAATTCAACATAGGCCCCCTGTGCTGACAACTCAGCTACTCCTATAGAGATCAGAAATATTGACAACAATGCTTTTTTCATATGATATTGATTTATTCTTGAAATAAAATTCAGTACATCTGCCTGCTTTGTCATTCTGACTTTATGCAGAGATCATTATATTTACTGCAATACTAAAGATTAGCTGCTATTTAAAGAAACTGAAAGGAGATTATTCACCCGGACAAAAACAAGATTTACTTTCCGCCGATATCCACATTATATCCATGAAATGCCTCCCATTCACAATATTTCATTGCGTACTTTCGTTCATCGATGAGTCGATCGCAGATGAAATATAGCCCTATTCTACTCCTTGCTTTATGGTACCTGATGCTGGGCAGCGCCCCGGGGCACGAACTGCCATTAGGCAAAAAGCTCATCAAGGACTATGTATTCGTCCCCTCAGGCCGCGAGGGCGACAGTATCCTGCCGGAGTATTATATTTCCTCGATAGAGGTCACAAACAGGCAGTACCGCGACTTTATACAGGACCTGACCGACTCAGGCGCTACAGAGAAACTGAAGATCGCGATGGTAGACAGCATGCAGTGGACCAAAATGTTCCCTTCCTGCAAAGCTTTTGTGGGTTATTATTTTCAGGATCATGCCTATGATGACTATCCGGTAGTGAATGTCTCTAAAAAAGCCGCCGAACTATACTGCCAGTGGATCACGGAGAAATACAACAGCACATCACGGCAAAAGGCACGATTTGCACTGCCGACAGAGCTCCAATGGGAATATGCAGCACGCGGCGGCAATCCTAAAGCCATCTATCCCTGGCCGGGAAACTCACTGACCTACGAGCACAGGGGCAAATTACATGGTACCCGCATGTGCAACTACCTCGCAGACACCACAGTCAGTCTCACAGACCTGCGCCGGCAGAGGGATACAGTCGACATCACAGCACCATCGCACTCATTCATGCCCAATACATACGAGATCTACAATATGGCGGGCAATGTGGCCGAGATGATATCCGACCAGCCATATACCAAAGGCGGCAGTTTCATCTCTCATGGCGACAAGATGCTGATCTCCGCCTATGAGGATGCCGACCTCAGTCACGGCTGGCCTACCATAGGCTTCAGGCCGGTGATGATGTATGAAAATACTACCCGCTAAGTCACTGTTTTGATCTCATTCAAAAAATTAGTTGTAGGTCATCCAACCCTCAAAGGGTTTTGAACCCTTTGAGGGTTTAGCCGGAAATAAATTTAATTTATTTCAAAACAGCCCTTATCATCATTTTTAGTTTTTTTTATTACAACTATTTTATATAAACCTTATTATTGTACGACCGATAGCGCACGGGCAGCCTCGGCGCTTTTATCATTCTAAAAAACACTTGCATAAAAATGAAGTTATTTACCCCTGCTTATCTGAAAAATTCCGTGCTGCTTCTCGTAAGTTTTTTTGCCATCAACTATACCGCATCTGCACAATGTGTACCACTATCAATATCTGTCTCCGGCTCAGCCAGCACCTGTGCCGGCAATGACACAGTCCTGCTCACGGGAGCATCATCTGCTATACAGATCGTATGGCAGTCGGCATCATCGACCGTCACTATAGACTCATCCGGCGGAACTATTGATACTACCTATATCCCCGCGACTGCCGGTAGCTATGTAGCTATAGTCACAGCACCGGGGGGATGTATGGACACTTCGGTCGCTATAGTAGTAGACTCAGTAGTCACTCCTTCGGTCAGCATATCCGGCCTGAGTACATTATGCGCCGGCATGGTTGATACTTTCACTGCTACTCCTGTCA
>PLSN01000274.1 GCA_003165135.1 Bacteroidota bacterium | reverse complement strand
AAAACCTAAATTACCTTTACAAAACACTAGCAGAGACAGAGGAATCGGCTGATTACTTATACGCGAAAAGCAAAATATACAAGTCACCTGTCACTTATCCCAATGAAGGATTTGCCAAAAACCTTAAGACCATCGCTGAACTGATCATATCGGGTGCCAGTACATCCGTTTATTATGCTTCATTATCAGGGTTTGATACCCACGTCAATCAGGCAGGCCAGCATGAGAAAAATCTGACCAAGGTTTCCGAAGGGATAGAAGCCTTGGTGACTGACCTGAAGCAGGCAAACCGCCTCGATGATGTGCTGATATTGGTCTTCTCTGAGTTTGGACGCAGGGCCAGTCAAAATGCCAGCAATGGTACCGATCACGGCAAAGCAAATAATGTCTTCATCATATCCTCACAGCTCAAGAAGAGCGGTATTTATAATAGCTCTCCAGATCTGGAGCATCTCGATGAGGGAGATGTGGCGCACTCTATAGATTTCCGGTCTATCTATGCCACTGTACTGCNNCTCCCCCGATCTGGAGCATCTGGATGAAGGAGATGTAATACACAATGTCGATTTCAGGAGCATTTATGCTACCATCATGAAGAAATGGCTGCGAGCTGATGATACTAAGATACTAGGCAGGGCCTTTGACCAGTTGGCTTTTATTTAGCCTGTTTCTGATTCCGATAAACATATTTTCAGGATTTTAGTTCGATGGTCAGGGAAATAGTTAATATTCTCTTTTTACAATCTCCACTGCGTGCAAATTCGTATTTTCATAGTAGGAATTAAATTTACAACAAAAGCATATGTCGAGAGTATTACTTCTTTTTCTCCTTGTCCCGGCTTTCACATTTGCACAGCCCAAATATCCGGTGACGGATGTAGTAGTACTCAGAAACGGGAACCCGATTGCAAATGCATGGGCCGGTGGCTTCAATAATCCTGTTTTCTCGGAGATAAATATAAATGGAGATAGCCTCAAGGACCTGTTTGTCTATGATAAGGCAGGATGGAAAGCCATGGTATTTCTCAATACAGGCAGTGTCGGTCATCCTTCATTCACCTATGCACCACAGTATGAGCGTATGTTTCCTACGACGCTTCGTGATTGGGCAGTGATGCGCGATTATAACCGTGATGGCATTAGTGATATTTTCGGGAATAATATTGATGCAGCCATCAATGTATGGCAGGGGTACAGGCTGGGTGACGGTTACCTAGGCTTCAATCAGACCTATACCAATCTGCAATATCAGCAAAGCAACGGAACCACTACCAACACAGCTCGCATGTGGACATTTGCTGATAATATGCCGGTGATCATGGATATCAATGGTGATGGTGATATAGATATACTCGCTCCTGATATCAATGGAGGTGTCAGTCTGGATTATTATCAAAATCAGGCAGTGGATAGCGGGTATAGCCCTGATTCATTGGTCTTTACTCTTGGTAACGGCTGTAGTGACCTGCTTTGGGGAGATTTTTTAGAAGATGTAAATGACTGTGGTGTCGCACTCAGTGTCGCCTGCAAAAAAGAATTGCCTTCAAACGGAGGCATCATAAATACTCCTCGACATCAGGGCGGAGCATGCTGCGGGTTTCACTATCGGAATGACAATGTAGTGAGTCTGCTGGTCGCTGATATTTTGTGCCCAACGACAAAATTTCTGGAAAATGGTGGAGACAGCAGTTATGCCAATATTATTTATTGCGACAGTATTTTCCCGCACTACGATATACCTGTATATTGTCCGATTGCGCCATGTGCATATACTATAGACGGCAATAATGATGGATATCAAGATCTGGTGTTTGCGCCTTTTGCGGATAATATCAATCAGGAAGGGCAGTCACAGGATGTCAATGTAGTGTTGTATTATGAGAATATAGGAGTTGACTCGGTCAATTTATTTCACTATGTGAGCGACACAATGATCACAGGCGGTATTGACATAGGTACTGAGTCGCACGCTGTGTTTTTTGACTACAATGGGGATAGCCTGTCAGATATTGTCATAGGAAATTACGGGCAATTTTCACAAACAGGATTTCCGACATCCTATTTGGCATTGTATCAAAATATAGGTACGAGTACGGCACCGAAATATCAGGAGACAAGTCTGAACTGGAATAACCTCACAGCCTATCAGCTCAATGGAATTTATCCTGCCTTTGGTGACCTGGATGGCGATGGACATCCTGACATGCTGATAGGAGACTCTTATGGCAATATATCTTTCTTTCACAATACAGGGACCACTACTGCCACCTATCCCACTATGACACAGTCTGACTGGTTTGGGATAAATGTAGGTGCTAATGCCGCCCCTTTTATTTATGATGTGAATGGTGACGGGCTCAATGATATCATAATAGGAAACAGGGCAGGCAGTGTATATTATTATNNATTTTTCTACCAGTCCCGATTCGGTGAATGCGTCTTTTGGTAATATTCACATTTACGACCATACTGTGGCAGGGCCACCACCGGGCTATGCGACTCCCTTTATTACTGTAGAGAACGGACAGATGGTCTTATACTCAGGTTCTCAATTGGGCTGGATATATAAATACTCTATCAATCCTGATAGCCTGATGAATGGCTCTTTTGCACTATTGGATACGAGTGTACTTGGCACAAAACCAGGACTTCGCTCTACCATCAGTGTGGCTGACATCAACCACGATGGTCTGAATGACTATCTGTGTGGCAATATCCGTGGAGGTATTAATCTTTATTCGGATGCTAACTGGGGCAATGTGCCGGTGATCTCCTCGATCAATGAACCGGCATTGAATCAGAACTTCATGCAGGTATATCCCAATCCGGCTAAAGACAAAATCATCTGCCGAATATCGAATAATAATATTACTCTGGTCTCAGCCAAACTTCTTGATATGCTTGGAGAAACTACGACCATCACTGTGAATAGGTCAGCAGACAATTCACTGGTATTGTCAGTGACTGATGTCATAAACGGGATATATGTGATACAGGCGATGGACTCTCATGGGCAGCTTTACCAAAGTA
>PLSN01000094.1 GCA_003165135.1 Bacteroidota bacterium | reverse complement strand
GGGCAGCAGGACATCTTTATCTATAAAATATACCGCCAATACCCGCCAGGCATCAGCATTAGAGGAAATCTCCGTGAGTCCAGCCCCATAGCAATATAGCCTATAGTAGCGAATGAGAGAGTATAGATGCTCTGCGATAAAATTTCTATCCCGTGCTCCCCATTTTTTATTTGACAAGAGGAGTTGTTCTACTACATGATTGGCATATGCATCTTGTATAAAGACCTGGTCCAATCCGTTTATGACTGCCTCACAGAGGTTTTTATGAAGTTTCAATAGTGTTATTTTATGACGGAGACTTTCTGCTGATATGTTTTACCATTTTTATCGCTCGCCTGAATGATGTAAATGCCTTCTGATAGATTACTTACCGTCAAAACTATATCATTTCCTTTACTCAGGCTGATATTAGTTGCTACAGCAGTTCCAAGCAGATCAAATAGNNGGAAAAACCTGCAACTGGTTCAGGTCAGGCTGAACGGCACTGATGCCATTCGTCGCACTACTGCTCCACGCCGTATCGGAGAAAAGCATAATACCGCCCCGGATATTTCCGCACAGATAGTCGTTTTTCCCGTCATGATTGATATCTGCTATGCTCACATTGGATCTCAGGCCGGGGTTGATTCCCAGTACGTCTGAGTCCAGTATCTCAAAAACCCCGCTGCGGAGGCTATCCGGGTTGACCAGATATTTAAATGTGAGTCCTCTTTGAGAGCCAGAATAAAGTACAGTTTGTCCATTTTCGACACGTATGACAGGATTAGAAAAGCCTTCTACGATCCCTAAGGTATAATCCCACACCTTGATGCCGCCAAAGAAATTATTTACTGAATCAGGCGAGAACATAGGGCTATCCGGTGTACCAAAATTCCAGTAATAAAATATGTGGCTGCCTATCAAAGATGGTGATCTTCCGCTGGATCCTATTACCAGGTCATTCAGTCCGTCTCCATTCACATCATAGATGAAAGGAGCGGCATCATTTCCTATATTGATCCCAAACCAATTTGGATTTGTCATGGTAGGATACGTGGCTTCTGAGCCGGTACCCGCATTGTGGAAAAAGTTGATATTTCCCGAAAAATCGCCTAATACCATATCAGGTTTGCCATCTCCGTCGAGATCACCGAAAGCAGGATACATGCCATTATAAAGACCGGTGGCATCATAGAGACTGAGATTATTCCAATCAGTATCTATCAGTTGGAAAACAGGTACAGTATCTGAGCCTACATTTTGGTATAGATAAAGGCTCGATATGGATGTACCCGGAGTACTAAGTTCCGGATTGCCTGGACCTGTGAACTGCCCGTACCGTCCGACCACTATATCCATGAGTCCATCGCCATTGTAGTCAAAAAATACAGGATGTGACTCAGTACCGACATCTATGACACTATTATTCAGTAGTGTATCACCTTCATAATGGAATGTATTGACCGTATCCGTGCCGGCATTATTGTGGTAATACTTTATCACATTTATATCTTCTAACTGACTGGTTACATTAGCATTGCTGGCGAAAGGCGCTACCATCAGATCTTCAAAACCATCATTGTCCATATCTATACCATAGATGCCAGGGAAGAGAGATAAATTGATAGGTACATCATAGCTGGGAAAAAGGGTATCAACATAGGTAATAACAGCAGTCACTGTATCGCCTGTATTTTCAAGAAACTTCATTGTATTGCAGTATATATCTGCGATAAAAATACTTGTCACGTTACTGCCACGCCGGTAATGCATTCCCCAGCAAGCACCTCCCTGATGCCGGAGGTCACGGGTAGTTGTATCCGGCACTTCCAGTTCTTTCTTGCACATATAGCCCAGAGTGACATTACAATCGCTATTATCTTCTGAAAACTCGCCCCAGCACTGACTGGTCAATGAATAGATCAAAGTGTCGGTACCAAATCCATCGTCAATAGATACATTCCGGCAATAATCTATGGTTTGAGCATTGATATCAGGCGCCAAAACATCTATCGCTCCATCTCCGTCTATATCCATTATTACGGGCATATTGTCAGAGAAGGTCCAAATATGGTCACGATTGCTTCCAAAAGGGAAATACAATTGGGTATCCACCAATTCATATGTCAGGTTATTTCCATTGCGGTATCCTTTAAAAACAGTGATACCTCCCAAAATCGATAGGGCGAATATGTCACTCACTCCATCATGGTTATAATCTCTCATCACAGCCCAGTCCCGAAGCGTTTTGGGGTACATTTCATCGTATTGGGGTGCATAAGTAAAAGAAGCATGCCCGACACTTCCTGTATTGATAAAAGACAATGCTTTCCAGCCTGCCTTGTCATAGATGAACATATCCATGAGTCCATCCTGATTGAGATCTATGGATGAAAATACCGGGTTATTAAAACCTCCGCAC
Source organism: Bacteroidota bacterium (assembly GCA_003165135.1). Taxonomy (GTDB): domain Bacteria; phylum Bacteroidota; class Bacteroidia; order Chitinophagales; family LD1; genus UBA1941. The sequence goes on along the minus strand of PLSN01000094.1, from coordinate 168 downwards.
CATGCGTTTTTCACAAGCGTATCACCATGCTGTATCACTTTGACCCCGCCGATCTGATATTTGGTCTGAGACATCGTCAGCAGCGGGAAGAATACAATCGCATTAAATAATTTACTGATCGGTTTCATACTAGTTAATTTATTTAAACATAGATATTTTACTTTGGTA
>PLSN01000149.1 GCA_003165135.1 Bacteroidota bacterium | reverse complement strand
CTTGTATCGAGTGCATCATATTTCTTGGCTATCATCAATACGAAATTATCTACCTGACCATAAGTAATATTTTTCTTCTCCAATTTCTGCCTTATCTTCTTAATCTCATTTGGCAAGGGGGTATGTTCTCCCTTGTCAATTGAATCTGAAAGATTAGTGCAAGCTACTTTTACTTCCTCTGATTTAGTGAGGCTCCGAATATCTCTTAAAAACTTTTTGGCTTGCGCCGAAATTGCATCTGCTTTATCATTGGTAGCTACCGTGTCTGTAACTGCTCCCAAGAAATCTTTCTCAAAGGCATTTAAAGCAGCCTGAACCTGTTTGAAATGGTAATCGGGCAAGTCATAAGGATGCTCAGTAGCTTCCGCCTCAAATACCTCAGCGGCTTCTATGAATGTAAGGGCTTGCGCTTTACCGCTTGGCTCGACTTTATAGAACTCCAATTTGTATGGAGACTTAAGAAAGATAATAGATGATGCCGTCATGTCCTTTTTCTGGGCTTGTTTTTGGCTCCGTGCTGTACGTGCTTTGAGCGGAAGGTTTTTTATGCGCTTAAACTCTTTTGGATTTGTGTCTTTGAAGTCTCGAATAAAACGAAGAAATAATAAGCGTTTGTCTTCATCGTCTTTCACTCCTTCTTTGAATAGCTCAAATTTTTCAATAAGTTCTTCATGCGTATATATCTGAGCATCTTCACCAAAGGCAGTATGGAAACCTTGTAGTTTAACCAGGGCATTGTTATAGAGCTTAATTTCTTCATCTCCCTGCTGAGAGGGATAAAGATTATAACTGTATATCACTCCGGCCACACTACCAATACGATTAACCCTGCCTATACGCTGCATAAGCCGGGTGGCGTTCCAAGGAGTATCATAGTTTACGATCACATTAGCTCTGTGAAGGTTTATACCCTCCGCCAAAACGTCCGTTGTGATAATGATATGATAATCGTCCTTCTGAATACCAATATAGTTTGCATCGAAATTTTCCTGAATGACCTCAAACAGCTTACTGCGATTTTCTGAGGATATGCATAAAATTTTTTGTTTTAGTTCTGTCTCCAACTTACCACATAAGTAGTTGGCTGTATCCATACTCTCAGTGAATATTACCAGCTTCCCTGTGGGATTAATGGTCTTATTAAATAGCTCGGTTTGGAGTGTAATGATGAATGCGTCTAGTTTGGGGTCTTGTTCTACCTTATCCCACATTTTGACTAACTCAGAAAGTAATTGATGGTCTTTCTTTAATCCTTCGATAAAAACAGGGTCAAAATCAGTTGGCGCGAAAATGTTGTTTTTAGGATTCTCGATACTGAGAGCTAGGATAATCTCTTCGATTTCCTCGAATGACATCCCTTTATTCATCATTTCATTCACACTTTTGTCCGGGGCTATAAGCACTTTGCCGCGCTCAAACATCTCAATCATACGGACGGTAGCAGTAGTAAGGTTTTGCAGAGTAATCTTAAAAGCTTTAAAACTACTCTCCAGACGTTTTATCATCATGGTCTTTATGATACCTGCAAGCGATTTAGATATGAGTATCGCTTGNNTCTGATAGCGATTGTAGTTTATTTTATCGTCATCGGTCAGGTAAAAGACCGTATGATAAAAGAGCTTACTTAGTTTGGTATCAAATTCGTACTTCTTCGCTTTAGGAGCGGCAATCTCAGGAAATTGAATTCCTTGTGCTTTGAGGTCGTCAATATATTTTGGATAGTTGCTTAAATCCCGTCTTGTTCTGCGAACAGTGATAGGCGAGATTACTTTCTCCCGAATATTATTGTACAATTCCCGAATCCTTTCAAGATTTGGTTTTTCCTCTTTTATTATTTCTTTGTATTCTCTCACAATCGGACCGAAGAAAGCTTGCAAATTTGTAACGGGTAATGTACTTCTACGTGAATCCTGAAATAATAATAATTGATAGTATAAATCCTGCGGGCGATTATTGAGAGGGGTGGCCGATACAAGCATCACCTTTTTCTTAGTGCCAGGGAGCAAGCCTTCACCATTTCGTGGGGATTTGCATATCCTCTGGAGCTGACTGAACATTTGTGAGGTATGATTGCGATACCGGTGGGCTTCATCTACTAAAACAAGATCATAATCCTCTTTAGCCCAATAGTTCAAATCACCTTCTAAAATTTTATTAAGCTTTCCATTTGATATAAACTTTGTGTGTCGGTCAATACCAAACTGTCTAAAGGTAGTTTTCCAGTTCTTTTCGAGGGAAGGAGGATAAACGACCAATATTTTAGTGTTGAGTGAGCCGTTTGCTATCATAAAGCGCTTTGCGATCATCGCAGAGACAATAGTTTTGCCAAGACCTACTACGTCAGCTAAAAAGAAACCATTGTGCTCTAATAGCATCTGAAAGCCTTGATTTACCGCGTCTATCTGATAACTGAGTTTCTTATATGTTTTGGGGAGGTCTCCCACTGTATCAGGGTCATAGTCGATGTTCTTATCAAAGTACTCAATCAAAAATTTGATGTAAAGCTCAAATGGAGTGAAAGTCTGG
>PLSN01000095.1 GCA_003165135.1 Bacteroidota bacterium | reverse complement strand
CAACGCAAAAAATTTATACCCATTACAAATCACTCATTAAACAAACAAAAATTAAAGTTCGATTGCCATTTCTAGCTATACTATCTAACTTTACATATTGTGTAAAAGATTCTTCTTTATTGAAATATATCTCCTGCTTTAATTTCACTCCTCCAGTCGAATNNTATCAATATCTAAAGGCAGACTTAAATCTTTTTTCAGATCTAGAAGTATCTCGGATGCAGCGTTAGCAATTTGAGCAGTATCATTTGTTTTACCATTGATGCGGGAAGTATTAATTGTGAATATAAACGATGACACAATACAATTTGAGAACGCAATTTGAACACTGTCATCATTCCGGGTAACAAAATCAGTATATCCGGTTCGATCTTGTTTATTGTAATAAAATTTTTGGCGAGGGTATTTCAAAGTATCTAATATCCTAAAATCAGGTTCAGCTCCTACACAATTTATTACCGATGACTCCCGTGTCACAGACTTATCGGTATTTGCCTTAATTGAAACAATACTATCCGTGTCATGCTTTCTTAATGCATCAGTATTATTATCAGAATGATTAAGCCGACAGGCAGATAAACCCACAATGCAAATAATGATAAAAATAGTCTTCATAATTCTTCAAATAGATTGTATTTCATTGTCAATTATCCATTGTCAATTGTAAATCATTCCCCTGGCCTGTATATCCGCTCTGCATGTTTGTATGCCCATTCTTTGCTGAGGCTCTCCTCTTTGGTCTGTTTATTCACATACATATGCATCTGGTCGGTGTAGTGCTTTGCTCCTTTTGTATTGCTGCTGCCGTATGCTGCTATACTTCGCAGTGCGGGCAGGCCGCCGCCTTTGGGCCAGTGGGCCAGCAGTATATAAGATTCGCCGTTGTGCACCGTTATCTTGGTCTTGTCCTTATTGTGCCGGTCGCCGTATTTGGCATCCCACATATCAGGACCGCCATCGGTAGGCAGGTCCACAGTATCCCTGACATGTCTCTGATAGTCACCAAGCGGTATATTTAGTTTGCCATAGTCATTGAGCATGTTTTGTTTGACCTTGCGCAGGCCCTCAGCGAAGTATGCCACCTTGGCTTTATTATCATGTGCGAAGAGCATATCCATTGAGTCATTGATACTGAAATAGCAGCGATAGAGGAAATGATAAAGCAGTGTAGCATTGGTATCGGCGATGGCGCCTTCACGCTTTACTGACCATTTCTTCAATATGCCGATAGCATCAGCCAGATCAGGATAGTCAGCATCGTTGAGATGAAATATTTCTTCGATGTCAAAGTGCTTGAACGGAGCTATAACATGCTGCGGATAGTGTGCGTCGTATTTGATATGGAGAAAATCATCCCATGTCAGCTTGCGGCCCTTCATCTCGTCCATCATTTCATAAAGGCGCATGCTGCGGTTGGTCTCTGTCAGCGAGAACCCTACATTCTTCTGGCAAGGCAGCTTCGGTGGGTTCTCGCTTTTCGCAGTCATTGTATAAGAAGTATTATTCGCATCAAATACCCATCCGCACTTAGGGTTGAGCACATGCGGCAGTGAGTCGTGCGGGAGAAATTTGGTCCATAGTGTCTTCATTGTATTGCCGGGGACTGTCGTACTCCAGTCGTAGCCGTCGGCGCGTATCGGCATGGCGCCATTGCTCACACAGTATATCGTATCAAACTTATCAGCATAAGTGACATATTGATTGACTATGCCCTGCATATCGAGTATATGGCGAAACTCCGTATAGTTCTTCGCCTTGTTCATCAGGTACCACTCCTCCGGAGATTTGATGGTCATATTTGCCGCGAGGCGTATGGCAAAAATCCCTTTATCATTCTTATATGTAGCCCCATAAATACTCCACCATCTTTTCTTCGAGATCGTCAGCACGAACTTATGCTTATCGCGATGTTTCGCGAGATTGACAGAGAGCTTGGCATGTTTGACCTCTAGCTTATGTGAGACGCCATCTACGAGGTAGGAGTTTTTATGTTTAGGATCAGGCTCGAGTTGAAAAATATCTATAGCATCAAAATAATTGGTCGTATGCGCCCAGCCGAGGTTCTCATTCACGCCGTGAAAGAGCGACACCGCCCCATGAAAGGTCGCACCGATGGCATTCCACCCCTCCTCGCTATGTAGGTGCGCCTCATACCAACTCATCGGCCCCTCGAGCGGCTGATGCGCATTGACATCGAGATAAACACCGCCGTCGGCAGTGATGTTTGAGTCCATCGCGAGTGCATTGGAGCCTCGGGCATTTTTATCATAGTGCAAAGCTGTGGGGACTTTACCGCCGACCACGCTTTTGATCGCACCGTCCACGCCCGTCATCAGCGCCATAGAGAGCATATAGCCCGCAATAAAATCAGACGGATGCACAGGCAGCAATTGTCTTGACACGACCTGATCGGGATGTTTCTTTGCATAGTCATTGCCCGCAGCAGCACCTGCATCGAGCAGTTTGCGGAACTCGGGCGAGAGGTCTTTTTCATACCGCTCTTTGATAATGTCAGGCACTCCAAGTAGTTGCACTGCATAGTCTATTTTCGCGCCTTCGATACCGAGCATCAGGCCCAGCTTGCCACGAGCGAGCATGAGGCCCCACTGCACCGTTTTGAAATCATCCTCACAGGCAGAATAGACCAGCCCGTATGCCACATCCGCATCCGTCTTGCCGAATATGTGCGGCACACCAAAGCTGTCGCGGACTATTTCTACATGATAATTGGGATTGACCTGAGAGAATGCACCGATAGATAGACCGAGTGCTAAAATGAGTAGGAAAAACTTTTGCTTCATTTATGAAATAAATTTTATCGGGTAAATATGACTATTATTTGACCGCTGATTATGAAATATTTGAGTTTCAGAATGTATCTTTGATAAAACAATAAAAAAATAAAGCAAAACAGGGTCAAATGAATTTATCGAAAACCTTTATCTTATTGTTTATGTATATTCCGTTATATAGTTTCCCTCAAAGAATTTACGCTCCTATAGATACTGTAATAAAAAGGTGCCCGGTTATAATAGAGGGGCGAATAGTCTATATAACTCCTGCTTATTGCAACATAGAGACCAAATCATCTTTTGGACATGAACCATACAGGTCATTTATCATTCAGGTATATAAAGTGTTTAAAGGGAATTTTAGTTGGAAAATATGTTGAAGTACCGAACATGAGCTGACAGATAGATGATATGTCTGTAATGGTTTCAGATGGAATTTCTATGCCATGCATAGTATATAATTGTTCACTTTTATTAATAGTCAGTAAATATGTGCGGAGAAGAATATAAAAGTTGTCCCAGATGCCATGCACCATTCGAATGCCGCGCAGGCTCTATCAGCCGCTGCCAGTGCAGTAGTGTAGAGCTCGACAATGCAGAGCGGGCCTACATCAGAGAGCAGTATGAGGACTGTCTCTGCACCCATTGCCTTATAGAGTTAAAAGCTCAATATATTAACAAGGAATATATTGTAAAGCCAAAAATTATTGGCTGAAAGTAAAGATCCACTACTTT
>PLSN01000135.1 GCA_003165135.1 Bacteroidota bacterium | reverse complement strand
TCGAGGAAGAACTACAAGATATTATTAAGATAGCTGAAGCAGTGACCGAAACTGGCTTTAAGAAAGGCTATATCTACGAGCTGGTCAGTAAAAAAGCCATCCCCTACCACAAGGTAGGCAATAGCCTGCGGTTTAGTCGTAGCGAACTGCGCTCATGGATTAAGGCCGGGCGGCCTGCCATATTGCAGCAGGCTGTAGAAAACATGGCTACAAATTATATTTTGAAGAAATAATTAAAAAAATCGGGGGCAACCTACCAAGTTAAAACCCCCGAATTAAAAAATTATGATGATCAAAGATACACAAAAGGATACCTTTACGCAACCTGATGGATCAGTCCATATCCCGGAAGGCACAGACTTCAATAAATTGCAACTGGAAAATGGAGCCGAAGCAATTCTGACTAAGTACAGCTACCTTCAAATCACTGACTCTACAGCCATTTCACCACCCGTTGAGGTCATTAAGATAAACGGTGAAACTATCAGTACAGAAGGTAATATAACTACTATTTCGGGTGCTGCTAAGAGCGGCAAATCTGCTTTCTCTGGCATCCTTATCGCAGGTGCAATCGCTTCGGGAGAATACGACGGATTTCCTGGGATAGATATAATCCCTAACAATGGTAAAGCTGTTCTCCATTTTGATACTGAGCAGGCACGCCACAAACATCAAAAGAACCTGAACGGTATATTAAGACGTGCGCAATTTGAATCTTGTCCCTCTTACTTTCTTAGTTATAACATCAGACAGGAAACCACAGAAGATTATAGACTCATTACGGAGAAGTTAATAGAAGCAGCGCACGAAAAATTCAACGGCGTTCATTTGGTTGTTATTGATGGAGGTGCTGATTATATCAGGGATGTCAACGAACCAAACCAAAGTAACGATTTGGTCAAATATTTTGAGGAATTGGCAATTAGATTCAGCACTTCCATTATCATAATTGTCCATCTCAATCCCGGCACTGAAAAGGAGCGCGGGCACTTTGGCAGTCAATTGCAGCGCAAAAGTGAAAGTGTTTTATCAATAAAGACACAAGGCGATATTAGTTGTCTGGAGCCTAAATTCCTTCGCAGTGCTGGCAAAGGTGAAATACCGCTTATTCAATTTATGTTCGATAAGCAAAAAGATTATCACGTTTATTGCGGCATTAAGCCTCAGGCCGAAACGGATAAAGACAAGAAGCGAATTGAAGAGCTTCTTCTACTCGCTCAAAAAGTCTTTGCGCCACCGCTCACTCTCGCATATACTGAAGCTATTGAGAGTATAATGAAGCACTCTCAGAAGCAGGTAGCCACGGCTAAGGAGAGATTTAAAGAAATGAAAGCTCATAAATTCATAATACAAGGTGACGACAAAAATTGGCGGCTCAACCCGGATAATGCAGAAGTATAATGGGTATTTCATACCGGTATGAAGTATAATTATACCAGCATAGTATAGTCCACGCCCCCTATACAAAATATACCATACCATACCTCAAATTCAGGCAAAAATGAAAAGCCCTTTGGACATCACTGTATCCTGTTTCCCTAGCTACTATGACGCAGCGCGCACTTCTCCCGTCAATCTGCTCACATGGCTCACCTCTGACAAGCACAAAGCGAAAGTCGATACCATCAGGCAGATACGAGACAAAGCCGAAAGAGACGCGCTTAAGGCTACCCTGCCCGCCATCACTCCCAGCGGGCTATTTACCCATAGGGCAGAAGATGCACTGATTCAACACTCCGGCCTGATACAGTTCGATATTGATTTCGCGGGGAGTAATAAGAGCATCCCTAATTATGAGAGCCTTATTTCAGAACTATGCCATATCAGTAATGTAGCTTATTGCGGTTTGTCCGTTTCAGGCATGGGCTATTGGGGCCTCATACCCATCTTATATCCTCAGCAGCACAAGCGGCATTTTGAAGCATTAAAAGACAGCTTCCTGGCACATGGTATAGAGCTGGACGAAAAACCGAAAAATATAGCCAGCCTGAGAGGCTATAGCTATGATGAGAATGCTTATTTCAATCATCATGCAATTCCTTTTAAGGCGCTGTCGGTATTACCGCCTGCATTTATCAGGAAAAATACTCGATTAGCCCCGCATACATCCACCGGCCAGCGCATCAAATGGGCAGTTGATAATATTGAGGGCAGAGGGGAGAGATTCACAGAGGGTAATAGGCACAGCTATATTCTAAAGTTATGCTCCCTGTTAGTCAATTATGGCATCTCTCAGAGCGAAGCGGAAGCCTATATAGCCACTCACCTCATTGCCTTATCGGATATTAAGAGCAATTGTATCACAGACCCCTATAGCAGGTATAAGAAGGACTTCGGCAAATGGATATGATAATCATCCTCAATTCTTCCCACTTTATGATTCATTATATTTTTGTAATGTAGTGTGTTCAACTTACAATCAGGAAATTATGAAATACCTATAATCATTTCAATGGCATCGCATTTTTTTACAAATAATAACGACAATACCGTATTCGATAAGTTCAAAGGGATATTGGATCATATGAAGGGTATCCATGCCTTTCATGCTGTCGTGGGTTATTTTCGGTCATCAGGTTATTTTGCTTTGCAACCTTACTTGAAGAACTTAAAGGAAATTAAAATCTTAGTGGGTATCAATGTAGACCAAGTT
>PLSN01000132.1 GCA_003165135.1 Bacteroidota bacterium | reverse complement strand
TCACCACCGAAAATGAAATGCGGCTCAATGCTGTGCTGGAGATCATCATCGCCCGTGGTGGCAAGCAGGGCCTCGATCCCAGAAGCTATGACGTAAGCAAAGAACATTACGCTTCAGGCCCGATGATCAAAAAAGACATCAAAATGAAAAACGGCCTCGACAAAGAAGCCATGAAGAAAATAAGCAAGGCCATCAAAGACGGGGGCTCAAAAGTACAGGCCTCTCAAATGGACCAGCTCATTCGAGTCAGTAGCAAAAAAATAGATGAACTTCAGGCTGTGATGGCTGACCTCAGGAGGCAGGATTTCGGATTTCCGCTGCAATTTGAAAATATGAAAAGCTAAAGAATGTTGGCAGGTGACAGTCGGCGGGTGGCTGGCTGTTAGACTTATAACTTATTACCTAAAACTTAAAACTAAAGAATGGGCTTTCTCGACCAACTCAAACAACTACAGGAACTGAAGTCCAAGATGGACGATGTCAAAAGCAGGCTGGATACGATCACCGTGTCCGAAGAAAATCAATATATCAAAGCAACTGTCAATGGCAACCGTAAGATCACTGCCATCGAGATCAAGCAGCAAATGGATACGAAAGAGCTGGAACGCCAGCTTCTATCAGTGCTTAATGAGGCATTGTTGAAATCCGACTCTGTGATGCAGAGCGAGATGAAAGGCATCATGCCCAATATACCTGGACTCTAAAACCACAGATCAAGATGAACACAACGAGAGTTGATCTTATCAATATGGGCCTCATGATCATCTCATGCATCGCAGCCTATCTGCTGCCGTTTGAGTTGTTTTTGTTTTCTTATGCTGTCTTAGGGCCCCTGCATTATCTCACCGAGATATCATGGCTACACAGACGAGATTATTTTGTCAATGGCAAATGGGATTATCTGATATTCATTCCTCTCACATTGGTGCTTACTTATTTTGTCGTCTTTGATGAGGGCCCACAGGCAGGCCGATGGGCTGCCAATATGATATTTACCAGTTTTGCGGCCGCGCTAGCCATGGTTTTCATTAAAAAATGGACAAATAAGTTTCTGTTAATTCTTATTGCTTTTATGATTGGTTGGCTGATGAGTTTTTTCAATGGCTTCCAGCTTATTTTTGGGATGTATATACCGACATTGATACATGTATTCCTGTTCACTGGATTGTTTATCATATATGGAGCGCTGAAAAGCAAAAGCCTGACCGCAGGCTTGTCTGTATTTATATTTGTACTCTGCGGGATCAGCTTCTTTTTTTATGCGCCGGTGATGAGTTGGTATCAGGTTTCGCCTTATGCGGTGAGCAATATTTCCAGCCTGAAATTTGGAGGCCTGATATATAGCAGCGTTCAGAGCCTTCACTTAAAGATCCCTGCCGGAAGCAATGCCTATCAGGTGGTCTTTAACTCCATGGCCGGACAGTCTGTCATGAGATTTATTGCATTTGCCTATACCTATCATTATCTCAACTGGTTTTCAAAGACATCCATCATCAAATGGCATCTGGTACCTCGGAAATGGCTGATAGTTGTATTGATGGCATGGGTCTCGGCAATCGCCTTGTATGCTATAGATTTTGTTCTGGGGCTTGAGGTCCTTTTTCTTCTCAGCATGCTGCATGTGTTTTTTGAGTTTCCTCTCAATTTCCGCTCTTTCATTGGTATAGCCGGTGAAATGGGCTTCAATATTAACACTCCCACAGCTGCGCCAGCCCCGGCTGGAGAGCCGATTCTCAAAAAAAGGATCACAAAAAAATAGGTCCGGCAGATTTATCGGACCCCTATTCGGACAAACGAGGCATGGATATCTAAAAATACTTTAAAGGTAATTCAAACACATTTTTTATTAATAGCTTTACACCTATGATGAAAAGCAAACTCAATTTATCTTCTGTCTTACTGGTGTTAATGTTGGTTTTGGGCTCTGCATCTAAGAGTAAAGCAGAGATCGTAGAGCTAAAAGGGAAAGTAATACAACTGGCGAGCGGCATGCCTGCTACTGCCATTCTTCATTCTACGGCTGATGAGAGTTATGTCGGAACTGCCAATATCGATAAGGATGGCAATTTCTCGTTCAAGGTAGATGTGCCCAAGGCAGGACAGTTTAATATCCGTATTATGAGGTTGAGCTATGATGTGATGCTATCTGCCGCTGAGGAGGTCACCAATCTTACGGTAAAATTTGATGGCGATGTATTGAAGGATATAGAAGTCGAAAAGTCGCCTGAGAATGAGGCTTACAAAACATTTAAAACCCTGGTCAATCTGTATGATACCAAAATAATAGCGCATTTCAGGTTTTGTGATAAAGAGGATAGCTGCGAAAGGACGCTGCACACATTGCTTACCGAATATGCGCACGAGCTTTCTCTTATACAGCAGAATTTCAAAGGTACATACACCGCAGATGTATTGTGTAAGATGAAGATGCCGGTAGTGACAAAAAATGTAAAGAACACAACTGAAGAATTCAGAAAAGGGTTTTTTGAGAATGTAGATTTCTCGGACTCTACCATATTTTCTACTACGGTTTATAGAGATATGATAGCAGGATACGTGGACTATATCATAGATGCTACGAGTATCTCAAAGGAAAATCAGTTTGTGACTTATTTCACTGATAAAATAAAGGCAAATCCGATGGTGCTGCACAAAAGCGCAAGCATGTTTTTTGAAGAACTGATCAAAGGCCAAAGAGAGAAAATGCTTACAATGTTCATCAACTGGTATAATGCCGGGGACAATAAGGAAGCGGTGAATCACCCGGTGCTGGATGTAAGGGTCAAAAACGTCAGCAAAGTGATGCCCGGGCAGCCATTCATAGACGTCAGTGCTCCCGATACTGGTGGCACTGTGCAGTCATTGAAGGCGATAGTGGATAGATCAAAATGCACCTTACTTCTTTTCTGGTCGTCTGACTGCTCCCATTGTCGCGATGAAATGCCCTTCATAAAAGAATATTATGAGAAATACCATTCCAAAG
>PLSN01000312.1 GCA_003165135.1 Bacteroidota bacterium | reverse complement strand
AAAGATAGAAGGCAAATACATGCTGGACTATATATCACAAGCAACACATGGCAGCGGGAGCTTTTTTGGCAAGCATATAGATGTGGTTTTCATCTCCTCGGCAAAAGTCATAGACCGCCAGCCCCACCTGAAGATGAATCAAATAGTAATGAAGACTGAAGTGGATGATATTTTCACCAATGAAAAACCGCGCGACATATCTGAGCTCAAGGCCGAGCCTGATATGAAGTAGAAACCAATTCAATTCAACGAATTATTATTATTTCGTTTTTAAATTTTTATTCCTATACATTTGCTTCGTTTTCCGGGGGCGTTTTCGCTATGTAGTGAGATCTGAGAAGTACCCTTAAAACCTGATCAGGATAATGCCTGCGCAGGGAGTGAATAGTTCGCCATGGCGAACCTCTCACGGTTTTTCTATTGCTATCGGAAAGCAAACACAAAACCCATTAATCATGAGAGGTGCCACTTTTACAATTTTATTCATACTTACGGTTCAATTTGCCTTTGCACAAAAGGATTCGATCAAGACCCATACGACTGATGAGGTGACGGTCATAGCCATTCGTGCCGGCGCCAATGATCCAACTACCTTTCAGAATATTTCTAAAGAAGATATCCAAAAAAATAACCTCGGGCAGGATTTCCCCTATATGCTCGACCTGACGCCATCTTTGGTCACCACCTCAAACAGCGGCAACGGGATAGGCTACACAGGAATGCGTATAAGAGGCAGTGATGCCACTCGTATCAATGTCACGGTCAACGGTGTGCCAATGAATGAACCCGATGACCAGTCTGTATATTGGGTGGATATGCCTGATATAGCCTCCTCAGTCGAGAATGTGCAGATACAGCGTGGTGTAGGTACATCGACCAATGGCGGCGGGGCTTTTGGGGCATCGGTCAATATCAAGACAGATGCGTTTTCGCCGACACCGTTTTGTGAGTTATCGACCTCTGCCGGTTCCTTTGACACACGCAAACATACGCTCAAGGTTGCATCGGGCCTCATCAAAAATACGTTCTTCATCGAGGCCAGAGGCTCCTATATCGTTTCTAATGGCTACGTAGATCAGGGCTGGTCTCATCTCTGGTCATACTACGCAGCAGCAGGTTTCGTGAAGAACAAGACCATGCTGAAGTTCGTGCATTATAATGGCTACGAGACCACCTATCAGACATGGTACGGAGTACTGCAAGACTCGCTGGCTACCAACAGGCGATTTAATATAGCTGGTACCGATAACCTGCAGCGCTGGCCGCCATGGAGTAATGAAACCGACAACTATGGCAAACAATACTATCAACTAATACTTAATCAAGGCATCAGTAACAGGTGGAACTTTAATGCTGTCGGGTTTATCACGACGGGTGGAGGTTACTATGAAGAATATGTGGTCAATGATCTGCTATCAAACTACCTTGTTTATAACGCTCCCTTCACTTCAGCTGATGTGATCAGGCATCTCTGGTTAAAGAATATTTATGCCGGAGGAGTATTTTCACTGGCCTATGACAATAAGAAAAATCTGAACATCACCTGGGGCGGCATGGGTGCTAACTTTGCCGGCCATTACTTTGGTGACCTGGTATGGGTCAGGGGCTTTACCAACTTTAATCCTAATGCTCCATTTTACTTTAGTACCGGGGGCAAAAACGATATTAATACTTATGTCAAAGCCAACTATAGCCCTATCGAGATATTGAGTCTGTTCGCTGACCTACAATACAGGTACGCGCAATTTTCCGCCTATGGCGATGACGAAGAATTTCGTGAGTTTAACGTGCATAAAAGCTGGAACTTCTTTAATCCGAAAGCTGGATTATCTGTGAGGCTTCGCGATAAAGGAAGGCTCTATGCATCTTATGCCATGGCACATCGCGAGCCTGCCCATGACGATATCATAGAGAACCTCACCACTACACCCGTGAAACCCGAAACACTGAATGACGTTGAAATTGGCGTAGACATTACAAAAAATATGGTCAAAGGAGATAAGGTCTGGGTTAATTTTCCTTTTCATCTCAATGGTTATATGATGTATTATATCAATCAACTGATACTGACCGGGCAGCTCAACGATGTAGGTAACCCCATACGTGTCAATGCTCCGCAGAGCTATCGCACAGGCCTTGAGCTCCTCGCTGAGATCAATTTTCATAATCCAAGCTCTTTCAATAAACTATTTGGCATCAGATACAGTGTTTCCTATAACCTCTCAAAACTGATAAACTATACAGAAGTAGTGCCTGCCTATGATGTCAATTACAACCCTGTACCAGCCTATAACCAGATAAATTTTTACAAAAATCCTGATATCGCATACTCACCAAGATGGATGGGATTCATAGAACTGAATTCAACCGTATGGAAAAGACTGGAACTGGCATGGAGCTTTAAATTCGTAGACAAGCAATACCTCGACAATACTGAAAGTTCTGACCGTATGATACCTGGCTTCTGGTATAGCAATATCCGTATCAGCTATCCGATCCGTATCAGCAAGAAGGCTGAAATAAAGCTGACCCTGATGCTGAATAATATCTTTAACAAGCTCTATGTGACTGATGGCTCCACATACCGCGAGCGCTATCTGAATCCTGATGGCACAGTGACCCCTACTGCGAGTTATAATTATTACTATCCTCAGTCAGGGTTTAACTGTCTGGGAGGCTTTGTACTTAAATTTTAGAATTGAAAATTAATCTTTCAGCCTGTTGATCAGGTTGTCTACGTCCTGAGAAACGTTGAGATGGCTGAATTCGGTTTTGAAATTGGTTATTTGATATACTTCTATCTCTTTAGCAGAGACTTTTAGTTTACCACAATAAACAGTTTCGAATTTGGTTTTTATCAGTTGGTATGTAGCTTCTGACACCCTTATTTCGCCGGCATTGGCCATCTTCTCCATGAGTGATGCAGCCTGCACTACCTCGCCCCAAACATCCGCAGCAATAGTGCGGACACCAACGATACCTCCTGCTATCTGACCTGTGTGGACCCCTATCCTCATCTCAAAGTAAGGCTGTCCCTCCCGAAGATGCTTCATTTTGACCTCATCCATGAAGAGTTGTATCTTGATAGCTGCACTGATCACATCTTCTGGCTTGCAATCCATGCTATTGGCCGATCCGCCTATACAGAGATATCCGTCACTCAGGGTTTTAAGCGTTTCCAGTTTGAACTTCTTACTGATATCATCCATACCCTTGAAAATGACATCCAACTCATCCATTAATTCGACCGGATTAAATTTCTGTTCAGTCTTAGTAAACTCATAGAAGTCGATAAACATGACCGTAGCACAATTTTCTATCTGCCCGATTCCGGATTCTTTGATCTTTGATTCTATTTCTGCTGGTATGATATCACTAAGTATCCGCTCCGCCTGTTCTTTTTCTTTAGTGATGAGCTGATTTTTTTCAAATAGCAATTCTTTTGCTTTTCTGTTTGCACGGTATGCTACGAAAGCAGAGGCAGCCAAAATGATCGCCATAAAACCAAGTACTAACAAAAAGTAACGCATATAGCGGTCACGTTTCCTTTCTGATTCATTGATCTTGTCTTTGAGCTGCTGCTGTATACGTTGCTGTTCCTGCATTTTATCAAAATCATAGCTCAGTTGGAGCTTAGTGACCATTTGAGTATTGCTGGCATTATATAGTTCATTACCGAGCCCCTGTGCGAGCTTTTGAAACTTGTAAGCAGCCTCATAGTCCTTTCTCTGCTCGAATATATAGGCCAGGCCTTCGTACGACGTTTTAAGCTGGTCATTGGCATTTATTGTCTTTGCTATGTCAGCACTGCCCAAATAACTTTTTGCTGCATATTCAAAGTCATGGGTCTTTGCTGCCAAATAACCTTTAGCATTCAAGACCTCCGACTGGCCATGTTTGTCGTTGAGTTCTTTAAATACCTTTTCAGCTTCATCCAGCTGCCCCTTCGCACTCTCATATTCACTTTGATATGTCAAACAATATCCCATATTAAGCAGGTCAAGCGCTAAAGTTGGTTTATAGTTGAGCGAGCGCGCAAGATCAAGGGATTTCTTGATATTCACCATTGCTTCCTGCTGATTACCCAGAGTGAGCAAGTTGGATCCTATATTACAATACACATCAGCCATGCCCAGCTTATTACCTATCTTGAGATCGATCTTTAGTGCTCTCTGATAATAATCGTTTGAGAGGGGGATATTTCCTTGAAATGAATTCAGGTTACCCAACTCCCTACAGCTATTCATGATTATCTCATCACTCTTGATAGCTTCAGCCGTCTTAAGGGCATTGAGGAAATGAGCAGTAGCTTCTGCGAATTTGCCCGCGTTCATATCTATGATCCCGGATGCTATTTCACATTTTGCCTGGAGAGAATTGTCCTGCATCTCGGCGGCTATAGCCGATGACTCTTTGATCAGTTCTTTTGCTTTGCTTTGATCGCCGGTAGTGTTATAATAGTCGGCTAATTCCTTCAGACATAGAGCGTAGTTGCCCTTTTCATCTATTTTCTTGAATATATCGGCGGCTTTTTGCAGGTTTTCACCACTTTCTTTCTGGTTGCCATTATTAAAGAGGTATTGCCCTTTTTTCAGATAACATTGAGCTATACCGGCTTTATAATCCATTTGTTGAGCTATGACCAGGGCCTCGTCTATGGTAGTAATGGAACGGTGGATATCGCTAAACCGGTAAGCAGTAGAGAGTTCTATGAGTTCATTTACCTTTGATTGCTCATCAGAAGCTGCCTTGCCGGATGCAAAACCCGGAAGAAGCAGCACAGTGATACATATTAAAAAAGTATAAATTACTCTCATGTATATAGTTAAAGTTAAGACATTCAACCCTAACATACGCTCTTTAAGAGGCCATTGTTACACAAATAATTAAAAACCAATTAAAAATACTTGTAATTGGTTTTTTAGATTAATTGATTTTCAATTATTTAGAACAGGGATTACTTCTTTCCGCAATACAAGTTAATGTTGTCCTGCGCATGGGAATTGCCTTTCTTTAATAGTATATCCCAATCACGGCAGGCGTTTTCCAGATCATTTTCCCTGAGATATGAGAGTGCACTTTGTTCCAGAGCGAGGGTATTGTCAGGATCAAGAGTATAACTCTCCGTAAAATCTTTAGCAGCTCCTTCAAAGTCCTCATCATTAAATTTTGCCAGGCCCCTTTTGTAATATGCCTGCCCATCATCAGGTTTGATATTTATGATCTTAGAATAAATATCTATGGCATCAAAATACTTGCGCTTGTAATACATTATCAACCCAAGTTGATGCAATGCCGCAACATCATTTGGACTGATCCGAAGCGCATTAGAGAAATAATGATAAGCGCTGTCGTAATGCTTTTCGTCCATCTGTATCATACCAAGCCAGTACCATGCATCTATATAAGTAGGGTCCAGGATAACAACCTTATGGAAATCTATATTCGCTAGTGAATCTCTATAAAGCTTCTGATAAGTAAGCGCCCTGCTGTAAAGATAGCCTATAGTATTGGGTTTGAGCGTCAGGGCCTCTGAATATTTGCTCAAAGCGGTCTTGTAATCCTCTGCATAAAAAGCCCTCACCCCTGCCCCATATGCATCAGCTGCTGTCTCCGACTGCGCCGAGAGTATAAAGGGATACGATAACACAAGAAACAGAAACAGCCTCATACTCACGAATGTAAAAAATGATTTTGCATCTAGCGCTGAAACTTTAACCGCAGTCGTTCTACCGGACGGTCATTAATGAGATGCTCCTCGACGATCTCCAGCACATCTGCCAGCTGCACATGGCCGTAGAAAATACCTTCAGGATAAACTACTACATTAGGGCCAAACTCGCATATATCCAAACAGCCTGCCTTTTGAGCACGCATATTGATACTCAGTCCTCTGTCTTTGATCTCTTTTTTAAATGCTTTGACCAATTCCATGCCATGCTCCTCACCGCAGCTGGGGCGCTCACTATTCACACGTTGGTTGGTACATACAAATACATGCTTATCGAATTTTAGATTGCTTTCCATTCATTATTTTTAGAGAGACAAAAATAATGATTTTAAGTGGGCCATCCATCACATAGATTACTGATGGATCACTTTATGATATCAGTTAATCATTTGCATTAGGAGTCCTGATATGCTCCGGTCTGATACCTAGTCCCACTACTCGGGCAGGTATCCGTCTTAGTATAGGAAATAAATTAAACAACCTCAACAAGACCGGGGGTTTGACATTGGTTTGTCCACGGCCTTTCCTTATTATATTCTGTATGATGACCTGGACCCTTTGGACCACCCTCATCGGCCATTCTCTGCGGTCTTGCACTTGTTTTAATACGCTCACATCTATTTCCTTATTGCTGAAATGAGGGTATAGGATATTAGCAGCAGCTACTGCATCCT
>PLSN01000083.1 GCA_003165135.1 Bacteroidota bacterium | reverse complement strand
AAGGGAAAAGGCAGGTACCTGAGCGAAAATAATTTCCACCCCATATGTCGGCATGGACTCAGCGACCTCTTAAGGTGGTAATGTTAGTATAGAAGGCATACTTGCGTGAGCTCCTTGGCCTGCTGAAATAATCTTTCAGCCATTTGCGCTGCACATCCAGCTGCGACACTCCCTCTTTGATCGCTTCGGCGAGCTTTTCGGCCATTGAGATGATATTGGCCGGCGGGTCCTTGACCTCCCCCAGTGATATTCTTGCTTCTTCAAATGAGATCACTACCGTATCGATCATGGCCTGTATCTGAGCATCCGTTTTGAGCGGCGTAAAAAGCTTATTGCGATAGTCGATGAACTGATTAAAAAGCATAGCGCCGTCGCTGTACCGGGTACTCGCTTTATTATATATATCTACCATCTTTGATTGCCTGTCATATTCTTTTTTTGACTTCTCATTCTCCATCTCTATTTTTGTATTGGCTATATCCATCTTGATATGTGCCAGCATGTCAAATATCATCGCATTCTTCACCCCGTTTGCCGTGATCCTGTCAGCGCTCGCGTTTAGCTGTGTGAGCTTGTCTGCCTTCTCATAGACAGCGATAGAGTCTGCATAGTCAAAGAACTTCTTCGCCGTATTAAGCTGTGTGCGCCCCTCATAAAATTCCTGATTGGTCACCGGATAGTTGAGAAACTCCCACATCGGATCAAATGGCATATGCGACCTGATAAATAGCCATGGCGATGACTTGAAATATTCCTCATTGATCTGTCTGTGAAAACGCCCTTCGCTACAGTAGCCGGAGCCCCACGTCGGGTCAAACAAATACCAGGCGGTATCTATCATGGCCGCACACCAGGCATGAGGTATATAGTCCGCGAATCCATTCTGCCTGGTATATCCTATCACCACATAGCATTTGATACCGGCCTTATTGCATATATCATTAAAAAGCTCCGCATAGTTATTACAGATACCTTTGCGCTGGCGCAGAGGTTTGGCTATGATATCTTCTTTCTTTTCATAAAAATTGATCGCAAACATATTGTCGATATCATAGTCGATATTCCACGCCATCCAGATGAATATCGCACGGGCCTTATCACTATTGGTATGAAAACTATCGCAGACATATTTGGCTATGCTATCAGGACTGTGGGTCATAGCATCCGGCATCAGGCGTGCCTTGAGGTCCACGACAGCCCATGGGTCAATATGTTTCGGCTTATTTTTAGCATATAGCAGCTGTGTCATCAGCAGCATCAGGACGAGTATCGCAGGTAATCTCATTTTCTACGGTTTAAAGATCAGGTGGCAGATGTACCTCTGAGCTATATATAGCCGCAGCAGAGTACAGTCATTGACAAAACTAAATTAATTGATGGAAAAAGCAAGNNCGGGAAAAGTGCTACTGTTTCAATTTGACAGAGCCTATGCATATATCACCTTCTTTAATGCCATCCAGCCATTGCTGGAGATATTTGGTTCTTTCGTCAGTCAACTTCGCCAGATATAAATAATAGCACATAGGTTGCGCGCTGCCATACCATCCCACTTCACGATCAGGATATTTCACCTTCATCTCAGCATTACGCAGCTGTCCCCAAATCCGTTCTGACTCTTTAAGGTTATTGACAAAAGCAGTATCAGCTTTATATTCTTTTAGTATGGCATTATATACCTGATTTAGTTTTGCATCAGCCTGTGAAGCGCTTTGTCCTGCACAAGCAGTCAAATCCATCTGAGTCATAGCAGTATCCCAACAATCTTTTTCTTTCTGTCCTGACTGCGCTGATAAGGTGGTATGCATGAGCGATATGGCAATCGCAAAAAGGCACTTAATGTTTTTGTATTCCATTATTCACTATTCTCTATTCACTATTTCTCTCTCTCCACCTTGATCACATTAAATATCTGCGCCACCTCGTTAAAGTTTATCGTAAAATCATCATAGAGCGAATTGAGAGAATGCAGCGTCAGGGTGCCGGTAGCAGTGTCGTGCTTAGCGATCTTTTTGAGCAGGATACCCTCCGTGCGGTGTACGATCACGAAATCATATTTATGGATGTGAAGTTTGTTTTGCCAGTGGTGCTGCACGATCTCGCGGCAGATAATGATATCACCCTGCTCATAGCTATTGCGGGAGCCGTCGTCCATGCTGTCGCCCTTCACCTCAAACGCCATATACGTACCACGCCCCTCACGGTCAGCGATCATCGGTATCGACGGCAGCGAGTGGATATACTCCGCATCGCCATAGCCGCTCAGGTAGCCTGCATATGCATATTTATTGACCAGCGGCACATGCATGATCGCCTTTTGGGAGAGGTCGACGGGGCGCACATTGGCGCGGGGGCCTTCGACTGCTGACTTGTCCATCGGTTTGACGCCTAGTGCGGGTATAGCATATCCTGCCTGAGACAGCCGGTTTTTAAACTCATCAGCGATCTCAGTCTGCTTCATATGATAATAAATATTGGCTTTGGTCACGCCCAGAGACTTAGCGAGGCTGGTGCCGCTGTGCCCATGTTCGGACATCCATATTGTAAAAGCCTTACCATCATTTTTTCTCATTGTCTATGAATTTGTTACGCAAAGCTGGAAAATAAAGGGATAATCATTATACTATTTTTGTAAAATCATTATACTTTTGTGTCGATATTTTGGACAAATAGACAAATGATTATACTTTTTTGTCAAAACATGGACAGTCATTACTCTTTCGGCATAGCAATATTAAGCTCTTATGCTGAATAAGTCAAATGATTTGACAAAAGTAATAAACACAGATACGTGAATAATGAACAAAAAGTTATTGAATAACTAATAATGAATAATTAATAATGAAATACAATGGTTGTTCCACTATTCATTATTCACTATTCATTCATGATTTTTTCGAGGGCTGCGAGGTGCCAGAAACAATGGTCAATCCGGTGTACATGAGAACCCTGCCGAATATGAGCGAAGCAGCCCTTTT
>PLSN01000316.1 GCA_003165135.1 Bacteroidota bacterium | reverse complement strand
CGTAAAATGATTTTTCATTTGATTTTTTTAGTGATTACGGGCAAAGATATAAAAATCAGCTTATTGCTGATTTATCACAGCTGTCAGCTGCCCGCTGTCGACTATGGCACTGGAATATGACTCAAGATATACCGATGATACGGTCACGCTGATCTTGCCATTGGACGCTACTTTTACATTTGCATTGACGTGGTCATTGCCGGTAGAGAAGTAGTAAAAAGAGCTGGTGTTATTAATAAACCTGATGTATAGCTGGTTAGAGTCCAGGGCTGCGGTGTAGTTGACCACCTGATAGGTGCCGCTGCGAGTAGGCAAGGCCCCGAAATAAAACATCAATGTACTGCCCTGATTGGTATTAGACCCGCTGGTAGCGATGAGAGAGTCCTGCCCGCTGGTCAGGATAGCACTCGCGGCACTATAGTTCACTCCTTCGAAATTCCAGCTGCCGGCTCCGCTGCCATCTTTCCTGCAGGATATGGTAAACAATATGCCGATCAGAACGGCTGCCAAAAGGACTTTTTTCATCATAATAAGTATGAAATTAAAATATACAGAGACCAAACGAAAAAGTAAGCATAATATTTTACAATCCAGTAGTTAAGATGCCAGTTTAATCCCAAGTCCTAGGCGCATAGGCTTTCTTTGGCGGTATATTCAGAAAAAACTTTTATACTTACAGACACATAAATAAATACGCAAATGAATTTAGATGTATTACTGATCATAATAGGGGCGATATTCAGCGCAGTGATGATCGGAGTGGCCTACGTGATCAATCACAAAGAGCAACCAAAGCAGATATGGATGCTGTTTTTTACTGAGATGTGGGAACGGTTCTAATTCTATGGTATGCGGGCGCTTTTGATACTCTACATGACGCATGTGCTGTTCTTTCCTGATAAGGATGCCAACCTTCAGTATGGGGCTTATAATGCCTTGGTCTACACCATGCCGTTGCTCGGTGGCTGGCTGGCTGACAGGCTGCTCGGCTTCCGCAAATCAATCGTATTAGGCGGTATTCTGATGGCTATAGGGCACTTAGTGCTGGCTATTCCCTCTCAGGCTACCTTCTTTCTTGGCCTTGGTTTCCTTATTTCCGGCAACGGTTTCTTCAAACCCAATATATCGAGCCTGCTAGGTCGATACTATACTGAGCAAGATCCACGTAAGGATGCCGGCTACTCGATCTTCTATATGGGTGTCAATATCGGCGCCTTTCTCGGTGGTGCTATATGCGGCTACCTTGGTCAGAAGGTGAGCTGGCATTTGGGTTTTGGTATAGCGGGCGCATTTATGATACTTGGATTGATAGTATTTCTTGTATTCCAGCGCATATTGGATGATCAGGGGTACCCGCCCGTACCTGAGGCGCTGGAGAAGAAAGTAGGTGGGGTGCTGAAAATGGAGTGGGCCCTTTACCTTGGAGCATTTTTGCTGGTGCCTTTGATGGTATTTTTGGTCCAGTGCGACCGTATCATGAGCCCTACCATGGAGTCATTATGCAATGCAGGGCATACCGGCACTCTTCAATACCTGCTTACAGTTTTGCGGGATCTCGGTGTAATGGGTGCCCTGCTTTATCTATTTGGAATAGCTGCGGTAATATATGTAATAGTGGAAAGCTTTAAATTTGATAAAGCATCAAGGCAGAAGCTATGGGCTGCTATGATCATGATCATTTTTACAGTGCTTTTCTGGGGATTCTATGAGCAGAGCGGGGGCTCTCTCAATCTAATGTCTGAACGCAATGTAGATATGCATGTGTTTGGACATGAGTTGCCTTCTGCGATGGTAAATAATGCTGTAAACCCTTTTTATATCATCTTCCTCACACCGCTCTTTGCAGTGATGTGGAGCTTTCTGGAGCGTAAAAAGATCGACCCAAGTACACCGATGAAATTCGGACTTGCATTTTTATTTTTAGGCGGAGGATATTATTTGTTTTATCTGGGAGGAATGGTGGGCAAGGACACAGGCTATATGCCGATGATATATTTTCTCGGTGCCTATCTGGTCATCACCACAGGTGAACTATTCCTTTCGCCTATTGGTCTGTCTATGATCACCAAGCTATCGCCGAAACAAATGGTAGGCTTTATGATGGGTATGTGGTTCCTTGCATCGGCATTTGGTCAGCACCTGGCGGGAGAGATCGGTGCCCGGATGTCGGTGCCTCATGCTGCCAATGGCGAAGTGGTGGCTGCTGTGATCTCACTGCCCATATATATGAAAGGCTGCAATCAGATAGCACTGGTTTCTCTCGGCGGTGGTGCGGCGCTCATCTTACTCTCTCCTGTCATCAGGAAACTAATGAACGGGGTACACTAAATCAATAAAAAATTAAGAATTAAAATTTAATGGCTTGTCAGACCGACAGGCCATTATTCGTTTTTTGAAACTTTTTGCTAGCTTTATATATTATAAAATCTCATGAAAATGAAAAGATCAATACTAAGCTTTTCCATATCTTTCGCTGCTTATTTTGCCTTCGGCCAATGCGGCCCGTATACCCTCACTGTAAGGGATTCTGTCTGCCCATTAGTGGTGCTTTCGGTATCGGGTGCATCGGCAGCTCAGAAGATAATATGGCAAAAGAACGGGATCGCATTTGATACTATGTATGCAGTAGCTGCTATCGACTCAGGTATTACCATAGCAGGTGGAAACGGACAAGGCAGCGGTACTAATCAATTAAATTTTCCATCAGGAGTATATCTGGACGGTGGGGCTAACATCTATGTGGCAGACGCAATGAACAATCGTATTCAAAAGTTTCCCGCAGGCAGTACTTCTGCAACTAATGGCACTACAGTAGCAGGAGGCAATGGTGCCGACACGGCTGCCGATCAGCTATACAGTCCATATGGCATATATGTGGACCATGCGGGAGATGTGTATGTAGCAGATGTCGATAATGAACGCATACAAAAATTTCCGGCAGGAAGTACATCTGCTACCAATGGTATAACTGTAGCCGGCGGAAATGGATATGGTAGCGCTGCTGATCAGTTTTTCTTCCCGTTTAATGTATATGAAGACAGCTCCGGCAATACCTATGTAGCTGATTACAATAACAGCCGAATACAAAAGTTTCTGCCGGGCAGTACCTCTGCCAGCAATGGCATCACAGTAGCAGATCAACTGAGCAATCCGACAGATGTATATGTAGATCCATCGGGCAATATATATGTGGCAGATTATGGTAATAACCGCATACAAAAGTTTCCTCCTAATAGCACAACGGGAACACTCGGGGTCACCGTTGCCGGAGGAAATCAAGGTAACGGCAGTAATGATCTGACCCAACCCCAAGGGCTCTATGTGGATGCCACAGGCAATATCTATGTAGCTGATCAGGGTAATCACCGTATCCAAAGATTTCCGGCAGGGAGTAACGCTACAACGAATGCTATCACAGTAGCCGGTGGAAATGGTCCGGGCAGTGCGGCTAACCAGCTCAATAGTCCCTCAGGTGTCTATGTGGATGGCGCAGGTAATATCTATATAGCCGATACCCAAAACGAACGGATCCAAAAGTGGCCTCGACCGGGTATAACCGTGATCGATACATCTCTGATAGTGACGTCTCCGGGTTTGTATTCGGCTATCATCGTGAATGACTCCGGCTGCGTAGCTTTGACTGATACTATCAGTGATCACAGCGGCGGCCTATCACAAACTATCTGTCAGGGCAGTTTTTATCAGTTTGATGGCAATAACCTATATAATTCGGGCACCTATTATGATACACTGCCCTCTGTGGGTGGATGTGACAGCCTGATCACACTGAACCTGATGGTGACCCTGCCTGCGACCAGCATTATATATGACAGTATTTGTCAAGGCAGTGCTTATAGTTTTGATGGCAATAATATTTCAATACCTGGTATATACTATGATACGATCATGGGGGGATCAGTATTAGGCTGTGATAGTTTAGTTATACTAAGTCTGAGTGTGATAAATTATGGGATCAGTGCTTATTTCACCCTCCAGCCATCTGCTACACCACATCTTTGGTACGCAGTGAATCAATGTACAGGACCAAACCTAGCCTATGTATGGAGCTGGGGCGACAGCACTACCAGTATAGGAGATACACCATCACACATATACACCACCGCAGGATACTATCATGTATGTGTCACCGTCACAGATACTAATAGCATGGGTTTTACAGGGTGCTATTCCACCTATTGTGATACTAGTGTATATCTATTCAAGGGTGAAGCGGGAGATATGGTATACATAAATGTGGTGACACAGCTTCCAAGTGGCATCAGTTCTATCAATTCAGAAAACCTGAAGATAAGCAGTTATGGAGGTTCAGTCCATTTCTCAGAAACTTTAGAGGCTCCGACCCAGCTGCGGCTATATGATATGTCTGGTAGGAAGGTGATGCAACAGGACGGTTTCGGGGGCAGTATTTGGAATATAAATACTGAGATAGCATCGGGAGTGTATATAATACAGTTGCAAAATAGCAGCTATAGCCTCTCCAAGAAGCTGATCGTGACGCGATAGTATAAAAACAAAAAAACCCTCTGCATCTGCAAAGGGTTTTGAATGTATTCTGTATTAGCCCTCTCCTTTGGAGAGGGTTGGGTGAGGTGTTTTACTCAGCTACTACTTCGAAAGTGACGGTCACTTTGTGCTCTTTGCCCAGCCCAACTTCGGCTGTGTAAGTACCCAGAGTTTTTACTTCACCTTCTACGATATGTATCTTGCGGCGGTCTACCTCGATGTCGACAGCTTTCTTGATAGCTTCAGCTACGTGGTATGCAGTCACACTACCGAATATCTTGTCAGTAGTACCGACCTTGGCACCGATGGTGAGCTTAGATGCTTCCAGGCGTGCTTTGATATCGTTGATGCTGGCTACGAGCTTAGCTTCTTTCTTTTCTTTTTGTTTGATTACCTCTGCGAGTGAGCGGCGGTTGCTTTCGCTGGCTATCACCGCCATNNTTTCAGAAGGTCAGCTACGTAAGGCAATAGAGACAGATGTCTCGCACGCTTGATAGCCTGGGCCACTTTGCGCTGGAACTTCAGGGAGTTTCCGGTGAAACGGCGCGGAGTGATCTTGCCCTGCTCATTGATGAAGCTCATCAGGTAGTCAGGATCTTTGTAGTCTATGTATTTGATACCGTTCTTTTTGAATCGGCAGTATTTCTTTTTGATCAGACCTATCTTAGGTGAGGTCAGATACTTGATGGTGTCTTGTGCGCTCTTGCTCATTATGCGTTCTCCTCAGATTTTTTAGGTGATTGAACTTTTTTGCCTCTGCCTACCAGTCCTGCACGTTTGTCATCGTTGTATTTCACTGCATACTTGTCCAGTTTGACAGTGAGATAGCGGAGGACAGACTCATCGCGGCGGAAAGCGATCTCCAGTGTGTCAACGGCCTTTGCAGGTCCCTTGTACTCTACCAGGTGGTAGATACCGGTTGTCTTTTTCTGAATAGGATATCTTAGGTTCTTCAATCCCCAGTATTCCTGGTGGATGATCTCTGCCCCTTGGTTTTTCAGGAGGTCAACGAATGTGCTGATCGCCTTTTTGGCATCGTCTTCTGACAATACCGGGGTGAGGATGAAAGTCGTTTCGTACTGACTGAGCATGTTTGTCTGCTTTTTAGTGATTTAAAAAAATGGACTGCGAAGATAGGGGTTTTATTGGAAAATGCAAGGTATGGACCTTATAAAAGCAGCTTTGACAAAACAGCGTAAGATTACCACAACTATAATATAGTGCAGGGGCAAATGCAAGTCATTGATTATCAATAAAAAATAAGATACTCCTGATTTCAAATCCGCTCCAGGATCAGGTTGCCATCTATCCCTAGCTTCTCATGCACTGCCTTAAGAAAAGGAACGTCAGGTTCGCGTTTGCCATTGAGTATTTGAGACAGTTTACTACTGGCTATATTGAGGATCCCGGCCAGTTGATTTTGGGTGATATTTAGTTCTTCTGCTTTCTGCCTGACTATGGCATTGATGGTCACAGGCAGTGGCATGACATGCTTTACTTCGTCTTCATATTCCTGAGCCAGTTTACTAAGACTATGCAACTCTTCACTATCCTTCTTTTTTAGCGTATGAAAACCACCCTGCTCAGTGGCCTTCTGCAGGAAAGACTCAATCAGCGCCATCACTTGTTTGTATTGTGTTTCTGTTCTTATTTTATCTATCATAACGCATATTTAAATTGTAGAGCAATCAATTTTATCATAGTCATTGTGGGTACCTATAAAGCGGATGTACATCGTACGTTTATCAAAATGTATCATCGTTGCGAGCCTGTACTTATTGCCTTTGATATTAAATACATACCTGTCATTTCCCACAGCATCCACGCTATTAAAGGTCTTTTTATGTCTGTAAAATTTTTCCAGTCGGTCCTGCGTGTTATCTCATGCCAGCTATTCAACGGTTCAGCCACATCGGGATAGTGTATAGCGAAATCCGATAGTATGGTTTTAGATATTATGACCATTGATGCAAAGATAATTATAATTTCATATTTTGAAATTTATTTCGGATTATGAAATTTGGCGAGATCTTAGAAGCCTACCTGCATCCCGCACTTCATCTACGAACAGCGTTGTTTTATTTTTATTCTACTTAGAAGGAGGATATCATTGCTATCATAAAATAATAAAGGACTGGACGTAAAAAGGGATTTAAACACAGTGTTCCGTATCTTTGCATTAATGACATAAAATATTCTTTACTCAAAATCAACTTATGCCTAAAGTGATCGCTCTGCCTGACATACAGGCAGGTTTGGAAATACTATGTTTACTTATCGGGATGATTTACCTGACTGCTCTGTTTGTGGGCAGGCGGCTGGAGTTTTTCCACCCCCGGCCTTCGGCCACTCCCGCCAGCGGGGGACAAACAGCCTTCGGCCACCTTCGCCACACCGCAGGCAGGCGACAGGCAGGTTCGCAAAGACGCCTGAGGATTTTTGGGGACAAACGGCCTTCGGAAACGATAGATTTAATCAAAAAAGGGATCAAAAACCAATTTCCATTATGCATTTCACAAATAACTATATTAAATTATTTTATCCATATAATGCTAATAATAAGTACTCTAATTTTCATTCGAAAATTAGCCAAATAGTTACAAAAATGGATT
>PLSN01000359.1 GCA_003165135.1 Bacteroidota bacterium | reverse complement strand
TGGCTGATTTCTTGGATGCGGCACATGATGATAGCAAGGCTATAACTATGATGACCACTTCTGTTTTTAAAGTATTCATACCTGGTGATATTTAATTATGAAATAATGTACTTTTCTACTCATCCTATCAGAAACGTTTTTTTGAATGCGACAATTTCATTCAGGCCATAGTTGTCAATATGTATATGTAGCCGTTCTTCTTCGTTGATGACTATTTCCCTGTCTCCAAACTCCTCAAACTCACCTATCACCTCTGTATTTCTGCTCAGTTCTATAGGGTCTACCAGTTCAAAGACAGTAAAAGAACCATTCGCCAGCCTAGCTGAATACATTCCTCTTGCTACATTTGCGTGGTATATGACTCCTTTCATTTGTGCTGATTTCTGACGATGAAGATTGTTTTCGTTTTGACGATACAAACTTACACTGTGCTAAAATGGACAGATGGCACATATCATCTCACAGATGGCACTTTTTACTTTTTTACAATTTTTATGATTAATATATATTCTCTTTGTAGTGATATTTGTTAGTCACTAATTAATACCACTCATGAAAAAAAGCGATAAAATACCATCCTACAGGATCACTGATATCAAGAAGAAGAAAGGCTTTGCAGCTGATTTTGAATTTTATCGTTTTGAATATTTCGTGACAGACATTGATCA
This sequence comes from Bacteroidota bacterium, assembly GCA_003165135.1. GTDB lineage: Bacteria > Bacteroidota > Bacteroidia > Chitinophagales > LD1 > UBA1941. The sequence goes on along the minus strand of PLSN01000359.1, from coordinate 7,587 downwards.
TCTCACACATCCGCACAGGCATGACCACTTTGCACTATTCTTTGTCACAAAGGGTCAGGGCAGCCATCTGATAGACTTCGAAGAATATGAACTGAAGTCGGGACGTGTCTTTCTCATTGCACCAGGGCAGATTCATGCGTGGCGCAGTTTTAAAGGCGTTAAAGGTTTTGTGCTGCTTTTTACGAAAGAGTTTTTTACTCTTACACTTCAATACAAGGAACTGAGGGCTTATCTCTTCTTCAATAATATATACAAGCACGCATATCTGGATCTGGACAAAGAAGCCGGCGTGCATCTGCAAAAATTGCTGACTAATATAGAGCATGAGTATTTACATCATAGAACATACAGTCAGAATATAATCCGTTCATACATCAATATTATCCTTTTTGAGTTGACTGGCATTTATGAAAGGTCCATACCTATTTCTGCCGAGCCTCATGTGGTAGATGATAAGCTGAGGGAATTTGAGAGCCTGATCGAAAAGAACTTCAAAAAATATCATCTGGTAGCAGACTATGCGGCGATACTGCATATCACTGCTAACTATCTCAATGCTATTTGCACCCGACGGAAAGGCAAAGCAGCAGGGGAGGTGATACGCGACAGGATCATACTTGAGGCCAAGCGACTGCTCACGCATTCAGACAAGACAATCACTCAGATTGCATATGATCTGGGTTTTGAAGACAATAGTTACTTCGGTCGTTTTTTTAAGAAATATTGCGATGAGACGCCGGCAGGTTTCAGGGCTTCGCAAGTGTAATTCTGATGAGTTGCGACAGGTTGAGGCCTGCCCATGGACTCTTAACCCTCAATGGGTCCCTAACCCTTTGAGGGTTAAATGTGATAGGTAAAATGTCCTAAGCAGTAAAAAGTGACATATCCCGACTAATTAATGCCAAGCAAGCCCCGTGTCACTAATTACTTTTGTTCTACTCTTTTGGATAGTTTTTGGTATTTGAAATCATATTTCTTTTATTGAAGGGGGGAATTCTTCGATAGTTGAACTATCTTTTCAGATGCCAGAACTTCCAGAAGCGGTATAAAAACAGACGACCTTTAGGCCTGAGGGTCGCGGTCATATTGCTCATTTCATCTCCCAGCTCCACATCTACTGAGCCGCTTTTTTTAGTAGATAACATCTGCGAAGGATATATGCTACGATGGCCTGTCATCAGGAAACTTAATACACAACTGATAGCTGCATAAGAAGCTACCTCAGGTCCAAAAAGCTCCAGCCCCATTATACTTGCTGCTATCGGGGTATTGGCAGCTCCGGAAAGCAGGCTGACCATACCTATCGCTGCAAAGGTAGCATTGTCTACATGCAGCAACTGTGCGAAGAGGCTGCCGGCTGCCGCACCGATAAAGAAGATAGGGGTCACAACGCCACCACTGCCACCGAAGCTTAGTGTGATGATGGTGAAAAGCATTTTGAGCAGAAAGTCGTACCAGAAAGCCGACTGTGTGCCGTTGAGTTCCTGCTCTATTGACTCTACCCCGAGGCCTGCATATTTGGCAGAGAATAAAAAGATAAAACCAACCAGCGCTGCTCCACCCAAAAAGTTCTTCAAGTACTCATTTATACTCCACTTATGGATCCATTCCTCTATGGTGCGGAAGGACTCTATGAATATGAATGAGATGGTGCCAAATACGATGCCTGCTAACATCACGACAAGAAAAAATGAATTGGAGAAGATGGGAACGAAGTTGATATGACTGTGAAAATAAGTGATGCCGAAATAGGTGCAGACATGATAGGCTATGATACCTGCTATAAACGAAGGAAGCATCACATCATACATAATGGCGCCTACATACAATACCTCCAAACCGAATATCGCCCCCGATATAGGTGTGCCAAAGACAGCCGCAAAACCAGCACTGATGCCACAGATCACGAGCTTCTTGCGGTCGTGGTCATTCAGCTTGAATAGATCAGAAAACATAGATGCAAGCCCTGCACCGATCTGGCCACTGGGCCCTTCCTTACCCACAGAGCCTCCACTGGCTATGGTAATGATCGTGGTGAATAGTTTCACCGGAATGACAGTCCAGTCTATCTTGCCCGACCGTTTGTGGACGGCTTCGATGACCTTTTCTGTACCATGTCCTTTGGATTGCGGCGCCAGATAGTTGATCATTAGTGTGCATAGCACAAAGGTGAATGGCAAAGCTAGATAGTAGTAGTGAAAATGAGATGACAGGTCAGTCGTGATGTGTAGTAGCTTGAGAAATACCGTAGTGGAACCACCGACCAGTATACCTATGATCACAGCAAAAATGATCCATTTTACGATGCTGAAAAAAATGGCTGTTTGTTCCTCGAAGCTTTCTTTCATTATTCCTTTATTGATGTTAGACATGAGCAGTCGCTTTCACTTGAGACGAGATGCACTTTTAAAATTCAAAAAAGGGGGGAACTTGTTTTGACGGCGCAAATGTAATACAAGGCAACCAAAATCTGTGTTAACGAAATACAATTTTTATTTTTAAAAATCAACATGATCTGCTACTGTGTCCTGTTTTTTCTCTTTCATCGGCCAGAAAAATTCTTTGGGGTGTTTCCAGAAATACTTTAGCTCAGACTTAGCAAGGTCGGGATAGTTCTTTAACCTCAGTCCGCGTGAACGTATCGCCACCTGCAAGGCAAAAGAAAAGCTGACAAGGAAGTTGACCAGCCCTATCAGGAAGATGCCTGAAAGCATAGCAAAGACCTGTATGGCAGTGACATGAAAACTGGTGCCGAATAATCCTAAAGCGAGATTTCCGGCAGAAAAGGTCACGTGCCTGATATCCAGTGGCAGTCCTGTGATATGACCCAAGAAAGCGGTCATTCCCAGCATAAATCCTACAGCTATATTGCCAATGATCGGCCCGAGGTTCTGCTCGGTATATGCGACTATTTTTGTGAGCCTGCTATGTGATATGTGTTTGCTCAGCCATGGATGATGCATGAGGCGGAGTCCGATATGACTTACTATTACTTTATTGTCACCGAAGCCGGATATGAGGCCAGACAGAAATAAATAGAATCCTGCGAATGCCGCATATAAAACAGACAAAGAAAAAATGGGATGTACACTATCAAGCAGCTGCTGAGCAGTGGCCTCTTTGAGAAAGTAATCACCGAAAATGACATTTAAAAAAAATATCCAAAGCAGGCTGAATGGAAATACTACGAGGAGATTGCCCGCGAATGACGCCAATTGGCTGCGGGATACGGCTGCGATCATCACCGCAAAATTTTCGTAGCCATCATCATCAGACTTGGCTTCATCGAGCGATGCGGCAATGTATGCTGCGGTCATGGCCGGTTGTTTGGTCGCTATGGTGAAACCCAATATATGCACCAACACAAAACCTCCTGCATAGTTCAGAGAGAATAAAAGTCCTTCCCACAGAGGCGGCATCTCTGCATGATGTATCATGAGTTTGAGAATGACCATAAGAGAAACGATAAGCCCGCCACCCGCAGCTGACATAAACATCTCCCAGTACTCGGCTACTCCAGATGTGATATAATGTTCGCCGGTCTTTCGTTTATTTTCGGTGATGCGATAGGCTATGAGCTGGACATTTCTGCTGAGAAAGTCCCTGAGCTGCTTAGGGCTGATCTCCATGATGACGATGTCACGTATCAGGCCGAGGAAACCTGTGATCTTGATGTCTTCCTCTATCTCATGCAGTAGTGATAGTATAATGGCGAGCCTGTCGATGAGGATGGAAGATTTGTTGACTATAAAGGTATGCTGTAATGATGCTCCATTCACTACAGCTGCTTTGTCCAGGCTGCGTATATTTTCCTTACATTGTTTCAGCATGACCATAGCCTGTGCGTAGTCCTCTGCGGCTTTGTCCCTGTCCTGCTTTTCTATAGAGACCAGCAGCTCGTTTATTTCTCTGTTCTGCTCCAGAAATGGCGTGATTAGGGCACCATCTTCGCCTGCACGGATGGCGATCTCCTCCTCTATACCGGCGGCAGCTATGCGATAGGAGAGGACCATGGCTGCGCTTTCGAGTTGGTTTTGCAATATGGCTATATCGGGTACCAGTAGCGCTGAGTCGGCCTGCAGCCAGTCTGAACCATGGAGTTGAGACAGCGCCTCGAGCATTTGAGCATCTTTCTTATGATGAAATATTTTTCTCGTCACGAGACGAAGGTCGCACTCGTCATATACATAGGGCAGTATTTTGGATTTGATGATTCGTGAGGTCTCATCGCCGAAAGAATTCCCCATGGGTATCCCACTCTCGACCAGTACATAGCTCAGGTCGACCTCAGCAAAGAGCGTAACCAATGAGGACCTGAAGAGCAAAATGTCATTGGTGCTAAATAAGGAATATATATCAGCCGGTATGAGGCCCGACTGTAGATAGGCCTGCCGCATTTTATCCGTGAGCACAGATATTGTCTTGATGCTGCTCTCAGCCTCGGGCGAAAATTTTCTGTATTCTATTTGGGCGGGCATATGGCAGAGGGGTTTTGGGATGCTATTAATTTATTGAAAGCGAATACTGTACAACTTACACCTTGTGATGTAAAGCTCAATATCATAATAAAATATAATACTATCTGCATATATTTATTATTATATTCACAGCGTACTGATAGAGTGAAATGAGTTCGATGATCAACATACTTTTGGCCGATGATAGTGTAGATGAACACTTTCTTTTCATACATACCATCAAGGGGATAGCCACTGATGTGGTGATCAGTACTGCGATGAACGGTGTCGAGCTCCTCAGGCAACTCAATAAGCCCGAAGCAGCAATGCCTGACTTGCTTTTTCTGGACCTCAATATGCCACTGAAAAACGGTAAAGAAGCGCTGGCTGAGATCCGTAAGAACGAAAAACTGGCCGGCCTGAATGTGGTCATCTACTCTACCTCTGATGAAAAGAGGGATATAGATGAGACATATGCTCTCGGTGCCAATGCTTATGTCAGAAAACCGCAGGACTATCTTGAACTCGAAAAAACACTTTCTGATCTGATCTCCCTCTAACGAGATAAAGGTGCCATACGTTTCCCCAGGTCTCAATATGTATTTTCCTCACACATCGGATAATCAAGATATCTAAAAGCCCTCCACATCCAGATTTTACCTGGCGGAAGGGCTTTTTTGTATGGATGTTATTTTATCCGTATTTAGATCAGTTTCACTGCACCTTCACCTACGACATATCCTTTCTGATATACCTGTACTTTGTATACGCCGGGGTCTGATATGTTATGGTTCCAGTATACTACGACCTTTTTACTTTTCTGGTCCCAGTCTATATCAGCCTTCTTAGTGTATTGCACAGGATTGGGTGAGTCCGCTGTAGGTATGGTACCCGAACCCTGATCGGCTACTGCTATGGTTTCACCTTTAGGATTGATGATACGTACATAGAGACTGACTGTACCGGGGTCAAGGACCTTATTGCCACCTGTCTCAAAACTGATCTTGAGTTCGTCAGCAGCTTTCACTCTTTTGACTGCTACTTCCTTGCCATTATGCCTTGTCTTGATAGCCTCTACGTCTACCTTGGCGAGCTGGAGCAGGGAGCCGGCCTCGACTTTTTGTGAGAGGCCCTTATTGACATCAGTCAGACGGGCCGTATTGACACGCTCCTGATCGAGATTGGATGCGAGGTCATGGTTATCATTGGTCAGTGCCTGATTCTGCGCTGTCAGGTCGCCGATCTGCTTGGTCATGTCGGCTATCGACGCCTCATACATAGCGATCATACCTTTGGCCTTGGAGAGCTCAGCTGTAGTCAGCTTGCCTTTGTGCAGCAGACCTGCTATTTCCTTTTTCTCCTTGTCCATCATCATCTGATTGTCAGCGATGGTTTTGTCGAGCTCTGCACTATGGCCGATGTACTGTTGAATCTCCGTTTTTTTTAGATCGAGCGTATCGTTGAGGTTTTTAAAATCCTTTTCGAGCGCTGTCTTTTGGGAGATCACATCTGTCTTTTGAGATGATGTGGTATATAGTAAGTAGAGTGTGCCACAGTTGATGCATATCAGTAAGACTATAGTGGCTACATAGATTCTTTTGCTTACTGTGCTTTTTTCGTTGCTTTCCATACTTATTGTTTTTAATGATTAAAAAATAATAAGGTATAGCTCTGCTACATAGTGGGATCGTTGTTTTATACTATTATATACGTCCCGTGATAGCAGAATATTGCCGGAAAAGGCAAATAATCGACAAACGACATCCTAAGTACTTCTCTGACAGCGGATTCATTTTTCGCTGCTAAATATTAAAAATGGAGGGTGGGAAATAACATCCCACCGTTCATCAATGGGATTGCCTTATTTATTTGTTCAAACGAAGTATGATTGAAATTACTTCCCCCCATTAATAAACATAACTACCTGATCCGAAATTTTTTGCGCTACAAACTCATTGCCAAAGGGAGTAAGGTGGCAATAGTCTACAAAAAACTCTGTGGTATCCGATAGGGTTACTATTTCCTTGTTCAAATCTATATAGTCATTACCATAGCTCCTGACTATTGAGTCTACATGAGCCGAAAAATATCTGTCAAAATAATAAGCAAACATAATATTACTTAGTGCATCCATCTTCGTCCCTAATGGATGGAGATAACTGCTTACTCCCCTTTCTTCTATTTTTTTATGTATCTCAGGGTCATTTACATCTATCAGGCTGTTTTTTTGCGAATCATCCAAAAGTTTCTTTTCGAGCAGGCTAAGTTTCTTTTGGGTANNAACTGCTGTTCATATGAGGCGATCAGCCATATCAATGTTTGGCTTTTTAAGATAAGCAGGGATTGTACAGTATCATAATCCCTTTCTGTAAAATCTACATTAGCTATTGCTGGCTCCGTTTGGTTATTCCGATAGTTCCTATCCTTATAATATTTTATTAAAAACAATGTAAAGGGCCATGAGGCAGGCCGTTTGGCCTTTAGTGCGATCATATCCTCCAGCTCAGGATGTTCGGCAACGTCAAATGGCTGTCCTGTGATGATAGAGCCTTCATCATTATTGCCGTCCATATTGATAATAATATCAGGCGAGAAATCATGCAGAAGCGATAGGTACTGGAGGTAACCCTGATGAAAATAATGCAGGGGTACAGCAGCATTGATCACTTCAAATTTTTTGCCCGGTAATTGCCTTTGTAGTTTAGCCTTAAGCAATCCGCTGATCGACGAGGGATAATCATAAGTCCCTGATGGATAGCTTCTGTCCCTGACCACATTCTGGTTTTGAATAAAACCAAAAGCTGCCGACCCTCCGGTCAGAAATATCCTGATAGTGTTAGCCGGCTTGATTTTATTTATTAGCGTATCTGTGATAAATCCATTGGTGTCAATAATGGTCGTAGTAGGTTTGAAATGATGCAGCCCATCGAAGGTAGAAAGGCTGAAATTCGCTGAGTTTCGGCTGATATAATAGCCACTTATGGTCCTGCTGTATATTTCCTGCTCACTGGCCAGGGGATCGATGTGGTAGTGATATCGGATAATGGTGAAAGAAAACAACTCGATGATGGCTAATAAAAAAACAACCACCCCTAAAAAGGCAAAAGATGATTTAATATATTTGCTGATT
>PLSN01000468.1 GCA_003165135.1 Bacteroidota bacterium | reverse complement strand
CCGGTACCAGTCCCCGCTGTGCCTGCTGTACCGGATCCTCCGGAGACACTACCTCCACTGCCACCTACACCACCTGCACCACCTGCATTAGGGCCGGATGGCGCGGGAGCACCAGCTTGTCCATTGCCGGTAGCTGTGATTCCATTGGCCCCGGCTGCTCCGGGAGCACCTACCACTGTAGAACTGGCACCTGCAGTTGCAGTACCCGGTATGATCTGGCATCTTACAAAGTTATAATTGGAGCAATTGGTCATGTGGAATACATAATTGCTATAGCCGAATGTGTCAGGAGCTGTCAAGGCAGGACAGTTTTGTGTTTGTATAGTGATGTCCTGGAACCTGAAATACTCAGCTCCATTGAGGTAGATGCCTACCAGCCTTTTTATATTTCCGGTACCCTCCATATTTTGATTGGACCGGTATATTGTAGTAGCACCCGGCAGACTGCTTTTGATCCAGTTGTTTGTCGGATCGAAGCCACCTTCTATAGTAGTATAGCTACCAATATTATTGATCGGGTAGTTGATGTTATATGTTCCGATCGCCAGTTTGATGACTGCATTATTACACTGGGCCAATGCCAATGCATTTGCGAGATTGGTGGGATCAGCCTGACTACCCGAACCTGTACCTGTGGTAGTAGCATAGATCACCGAGCAGCTCTGCACCGGAGGTGGGCTGTTCAGGTTGATAGTGACCTGAAAAGTATCACTACCGCAGCCTGCGGAGTCAAACGCGACCACAGAGTATGTTGTGCTTACAGTAGGAGAGGCTTTTGGCGATTGACAGGTAGTACATGTCAGACCTGCAGCCGGAAACCATAAGAAACTAGCTGCATTAGTAGCGACTGCCGTGATCTGAACGGTATCTGTAGTAGAGCATATGGTAGATACAGGAGGGAATGCCGTCACGGTAGGAGTTGGGTTGCGATATACTATCACCTGATCGGTCAGCTGGCAGCCGTTTGTATAGCTGGCTGTGACCGTATAGATAGTAGAGATCGGCGGGTTGACCGTCCATGTGGCCCCTGTATGTGTATTGGTCCCATCAGACCATGTATAGCTCACGACGCTTCCTGTAGATGAGGCCGTCAGTGTGGTGGAGTCTCCGGGACAGAGATGGACATCAGGCCCTGCACTGACCGGAGGGTCTGATGATGGCGCGACGACTATCGTGTATGCTATAGATGCTGAGCCGTAGTATGGACAGTCATTATTGCGCAGCACGAGCACAAAATTATGTGTACCGACATCGGCCTGAGTAGGTGCCCAGCATATGGTCAGAAGTGGTTTGGCCCCTCCTGACGCAGAGATGGTCGCGCCTGGCAGATTTGTGTTGATCCAAGTGTAAAATATACTATCCAAAGGATTTGTACTTGAGTCTGATGTCTGTATCGTAAAGCAAAAATTAGAACAAGCGGTGGTATTATAAATGTTGGCATTAGGGCCAGTCTGTCCGTTTATACCGGCAGAACTGGGAGATGAGTTTGAACAATTTGTTACAATGATCTCCATGTCACGTTCTACGTGCGCCACGAGTACACCATTGCTGTATTCATTTACACCCACTTTCATGACTGCGACCTGAGTGGAGTTTGGAGTGAATGTGAGCTCACCTGTGAGAGAATTTATTGTCGTGCCTGTAGATGATGAAAGTGGGTTTGTGGCACTATACCCGGGATTGTAGGCTACAGAAATGCCTTGACCGGTCTCAGATGGCATCAGATAGTAGGAGAGTGAGTCGCCATTGGGAGCTATCGCTCCGTGGTTGAATTGTTGAGGATAGTTGACACAATAAACAGCAATGGGATCATTAGCAAATGTGGGAGAACTGACACAGGTTGATACTGTATTGTTCAGGTCAGCTTCAATGTACAGGTTGTCATTGCCGGGGTTGCTAAGGGTCGTGATCGCTGCGTTGCGGCAGCATAGTGTCCAACTCAGCACCCAATCTGAGCCGCAGCCCGGTGGCAGATTGAGTACCCCCTGAAAGGTATATTTCTGTATACCATATCCACTGCCCCCATTACATGCGTCAGTACTCTGGAGACAAGCCGGAGTAATGTCTATTCCCGATCCGACTTGATTGAGGTTCAGGCTTGAGTTGACTCCGCATTGGGCAGAAGAGTAATTGATAGTGAGCGGACCGTTCAGGCCGATACCATTACAATCGCGGTAGACACTCAGTGTGACCTCATATTGATTGGGCCCTAAGCAGGCGAATGTCAGGTCCGCACCCATCACGTGTGATGCGTATAAGTGCGAAAAAGATGAAAATAAAAGTGAAACAAAGAGAAGGAGTAGAGTCTTTTTCATGTGACATCATTATATTAAAATGAATGAATAATACAGTATTTCCAAATATACACTAAACAAACAAAAGCAGGCACTCTAAAGCGGTATATTTTTTGCGCTTATGTATTTTATTAAAAAAAGATGTGTTAATGCCCAACGAGGTTGCCTATGATGATGCTTTACCACTTTGTTCCGNNGATAATTATTTTCATTAATTACATTGCGGCTGGGAGGATGGATCTTCACAAAAATTGACCTGATGCGCAAAGTATTAATTTTATTATTTATTCCCTTGCTGTTCTTTTCCTGCCACAGGCAGCAGGAGCAAGCGCAGCAAAATAGTTTTGCCCCTAAGGTAGTGGAGGCCCATGGCTATATAATACCTAAAGACAGCATGCCTCCTCCCNNAATGGTAGATGAAAAAAAACTAAAAAAAATACCTGCCGGCAAGCCGACAGTAGTACCCACCAATACCAATGTGCACCCGGCAGCGAAGCCCAAAGTGGCCATAGCAGGCATGCCGGATACATGTACCCCCGGGCAGGAGGGATTCGTACTTCCTCGGGTAGTGCCCGCTATTGATAGCCCTTTCGGAGCCGGTGTACCTGAGGTCGTAATAGCCAGAGACCCTGATAGCAAAGGCAGTTTTTCCTCTTATGGTAAATTGCAGGGATTACATACCTGGGTCAGATGCTCTTTGCAAGACAAAAGCGGCAACCTTTGGTTCGGCACCCATGGCGGCGCCACAAAATTTGATGGAAAGTCTTTCACTAATTTTACTGAAAAAGAAGGTTTAATAAGCAGGTATATCTTTTCTATACTGGAAGACAAAAACGGTAATATTTGGTTTGGTAACTATGAAGGCGGCGTCACAAAATACGATGGGAAATCCTTTACCAATTATACTGAAAAAGAGGGTATGGGTAAAACCAATGGGATCAATGCCATCATAGAAGATAAAAACGGAAACCTTTGGTTTGCGACCTGGGGCGAAGGGATCATAAAATATGATGGCAAATCATTCATATCTTTTACTGAAAAACAAGGCTTAAGCAGTAATTTTGTTCGTTGTTTGTTTGAAGACAAAAGTGGAAATATTTGGTGCGGCACCGAACTTGGAGGTGTCTCGAAATATGATGGCAAATCATTCGCGAATTATACTAAAGAAGAAGGCCTGATCAGTGATCATGTTTATTCCATCGCACAAGACAAAAAGGGGAACCTTTGGTTTGGTACACGTGATGGTGCCTCCAAATATGATGGAATTATTTTTAGCCAATATACCGAAAAAGAAAACCTGGTCAATAATGCAGTTTCGCGCATCTATGAAGACAAAAGCGGTAACCTTTGGTTCGGCACAATGGGCGGCGTCTCGAAATATGATGGGGAAACCTTTACCAATTTTACTGAAAGTGAAGGCTTGATCAGCAATAGTGTCTGGAACATCATGGAAGATAAAAATGGCAACCTTTGGTTTGATACCGAAAGAGGTGTTTCTAAATATGAGGGAAAATCCTTTACACACTTTACTGAAAAAGAAGGATTGAGGACCAGCTTCTTTTCAACTACCATCGAAGACAAAAGTGGTAACCTTTGGTTGGGCAGTTATAGTGATGGTGTGACCAAATATGACGGAAAATCATATACGCAGTTTACTACAAAAAATGGATTGGTCGGCAATATGGTCTTAGGCATAGTAGAAGACAGAAAAGGGGATCTTTGGTTTGGTACCACAGGTGGTGTATCGAGATATGATGGGAAATTTTTCACACAGTTCACCGAAGCAGATGGCCTGAGCGATAATGATGTTGAGAGTATCATAGAAGACAAAAAAGGCAACCTTTGGTTTGGTACTCTTACAGGTATTTCGAAATATGATGGGAAATCCTTTGCCAATTATACTATCAGTGATGATTTGACCGGAGGTGAAGGTATCTCATATATTATAGAGGATAAAAGCGGTAACCTCTGGCTTAGCAACAAGGGAGGAGGGGTCTTGAAATACGATGGGAGATCTTTTACCCGCTTTACAACAAAAGATGGCCTCTGCGATAATACTGTCGTGGGCATGATAGAAGACAGGAATGGTGGGCTTTGGTTTGCTACTGCCGGAGGTGCCTCAAGGTATGATGGAAAAACCTTTACTAATTATACTGAAGAACAGGGCTTATGCAATAATGGTGTCAGGTCCGTTCTGGAAGACAAAAGAGGGAATTTCTGGTTTGGCACTCTCTTTGGTATCAGTATACTGAGCCGCGAAAAGCTGGCGGAGAATTCGACGGAGCACAAAACTAACGTCGTCAAAAGCGAAGTGATTTTTAAAAACTATACTTATCAGGATGGGTTTTCGGGTATAGGCTGTATGCCACATACATTTTGTGAAGCTAAGGATGGGACCATATGGATAGGTGCCGACGACAGGCTGACAGCTTACCATCCCGGAGGCGATAAGCCCGACACGATCCCTCCAAACATTCAATTGACCAGTATTGGATTGTATAATGAGAATATAGCATGGAAAAACCTACTGGCTCATTCTGCACAAAGTCATCAATATGCTCATGCTATAGATACAAGTTTCCTATTAGGCAATGGCGTAAGGGTTAGTGATTTAAAATTTGATGGTGTTTCAAGATGGTACGACCTGCCGGAGCATTTGAGTTTAGCCTACAATAATAACTACCTCACTTTTAATTTTGTCGGCATCACCTCAAACAGCCCGCAAAAAGTAAAATACAAATATAAGTTGGAGGGCATGGATGAAAACTGGAGCACCCTTACCTTCAGGTCGGAAGCAACATATGGCAACTTACCTAATGGCACTTATACTTTCACCGTCAGGGCCATGAATGGAGAAGGCTATTGGAGTAAAGACTTTTCTTACACCTTTACCATCCGACCGCCATGGTGGAAGACGTGGTGGTTTATATCACTGATGGCTTTGGTCATTATCGGTTCGATAGCACTTTATATCAAATGGCGTGAGCGGGACCTTCGGGAAAGTCAAAAAGTGCTGGAGCGCACTGTAAAAGATCGCACTGCGGAGGTGGTAAAACAAAAGGAACGCAGTGAAGAACTGCTGCTGAATATCCTGCCCTCCGAAGTGGCGGAGGAACTGAAAGACAAAGGCTCTGCCAAGGCCAAACTATTTGATGACGTCACGGTGCTTTTTACTGATTTCGTATCATTCACCAATGCCAGCGAAAGGTTATCGCCGCAACAACTGGTGGATGAACTTAATGCCTGTTTTTCGGCGTTCGATAAAATAATGGCGAAATACAATATCGAAAAAATAAAGACTGTAGGCGATGGTTATATAGCTGTTTCGGGATTACCACTGGCAGATATCAATCACGCCGAAAACATCGTAAAAGCAGCAATTGAAATACGTGAATTTATGCTGAGCAGGAGACTGGAACTCGGCGAGAACACATTTGAGATCAGGATAGGTGTGCATTGCGGCTCGGTGGTGGCCGGTATAGTGGGCGTGAAGAAATTCGCTTATGATATTTGGGGTGATACGGTTAATATTGCTGCCCGTATGGAGCAAAATAGCGAGGCAGGGAAAATCAATATTTCACAAACAACTTATGAATTGGTGAAGGACAAATTTACATGTATATACCGGGGTGAGATCGAAGCGAAAAATAAAGGGAAGCTGAAGATGTATTTCGTAAACTAGGCGTTTATACCAATATTTAATTGCCAATTAAGTAGTCGAAGACTTTCTTTTGAAGGGAGAGTTTGATGAGCGACTGTGCCTCGGCAACTTTAGCCTGTAGCAAAACTGCCTGGGCATTGGACAGGTCGATGAAAGAGGAGGAGCCTACATCATATCGGCCCTGTATTACATCGAAGCTTTGCTTGGCAGCAGTTAGTCCTCTTCTCGACGTCTCGATCTGCTGCAGTGCAGACACATAGTCATTGAAAGCCTGTCTGATGTCAGCAGTGATCTGAATACTCAGATCATTGCGGTCTAACTCTGTATTGCTTCGGTAGATCCTGTTGGCATCTACATTGGTCTTTGTGACCAGCTTGTCAAATAGCTTCCAGGATAAGCCGAGTCCCACTGTGCCATAAACTTGCCCGAAAAGTGCCTGTCCCAGAGGTTCTGTCTGTTGGGATATATCATTCACGCCGTCTACATATAGCTTGTCCAGATAGCCTCCGTATGATTCGAGACCAAAATTCAGGTTGAGTTTAGGGTAGTATCCGTTCTTGGCCTGTTTGATGTTCCAATCGGCTATTTTGATATTAATTTCATTGGACTTTAGGTCAGGACGTTGCTTTAGGGCTTTGCTTACGAGATTTTCTTCATTCAGATAGTCGGGGCCCAGCGCTACAGTATCTGTGACAGTCTGTGCGATCTCATATTTGTCAGGTTCCGTTATCATGATTTTGCGCAGTAGCAGGATCTTGTCATTTTTGACTTTTTCTTCTGACTGGATCAGAAACAATTTGTCACTACTGGTTTCTGCCTGTTGTTGATAGAGGTCCGATATAGCCTTTCGGCCTACATTGGTGAGCTCGGTGAGCTGTGCCTCGCGGTCAGTAGATGCTTTCAGGTTTTCGCGGGCGTATTCTACTATGCGCGCATCGAGGATGATCTGCAGGTAGGCCTGTGCAATATCAAAAGCGATACTCTGTTTGACACGCTCGGTGCTAAGCTCTATTGCCGATTTATTCAGGGTCGAGGCTTTCAGTGCAGCATAGTCNNATAAATCCGTTAAACAGATTGATAGAGCTCATGAGCTGATATGAAAGGATATTCTGCCTGCTGTCTACCAGTGTAGGGACTGTAGTGGTATAAAGTATTTTCCCCCCATTGAAAGTATAATTGGCCCCAAAGCCAAGGTCGGGCAGAAACTGGCCGTAAGCAGCCATGAACTGTATACCAGATAGCTTCATTGAGTTATTGGCCTTGAGAATACTGGTCGATTTATCCAGGCCTATCCTGATACAGTCATCCAGCGTGAGCAGTGTCGGGGCTGCCTGTGCGGATAGCCTCGCAGCTCCAGCTACTGTCCAAAATGCTATTATGAAAACGAATCTTCTGCTCATGTCTTTTGTTATTGATCTATCCTTACCTTCTGTCCGTCCAGTATGCTTTCACCTACGCTTATGGCCACTCTTTCTCCATTTACCAGCCCATCAAGGATGGTTACTTTTTCACCGGAGTTCTCCCCCACTTTTACCGGTTTGAAGTGAATGGCATTATTACTATCCAGTACTGCTACCATTGATTTATCTTTGTGAATGACAAGTGCTGTAGATGGGATCTCTATTTTGGCGTTCTTGTCCAGCGGCCCTGTGACATGCACCTGCACATAGCTGCCCGGTATGATCTTCTGGTCCCTGTTGTCAATGTCGATCTCCACGGTCATCATCCTGGTATGCTCATCGAGTTCTCCTGCTACTCGGGTCACATTACCCTTGATATGGAGGTCAGGATTTTCGGTCAGTGTGATATCTACAGCATATCCTACCTTGAGAAACACTGCATCGTTCTGCTCAGCATATATATATACCCTAAGTCTATTGAGGTCGGCGATGGTCACTACTGGTTGTGCGCTGGTCTGCGAGTTGATGGCATTTTGTATCAAAGCTCCGGGATCGGCATAGCGCGCAGTCACCGTGCCGCTGAATGGCGCTCTGAGTGATTTGTACTGTTGCTGTTCTGTCAGTGAGCGCAGAGTTGCTTCTGCCAGGGTCACTGCGGTCTGCGACAGGTCTTCATCTTCATGCGAAATGAATTTCTTCTCCAGTAGTTTTTTGTCACGCTCCAGGATCTTCTTTTTGTTTTCGAGATCGGCTACGGCGGCATTGTTTTGTTGGTCTATTTCAGGGTTGACGACAGTAGCGAGTAGTTGGTCCTGAGCTACTCTGTCACCTTTGTCTACGAGGATCTTGTCCATATACCCGCTGATCTTGGCATATATCGTAGCTGATAAATACGGCTTAGCTTCGCCTATCAGTACTATTTGTTTGGGTGCTGTACTATACTTAGCTGTACTGACTTTTACAAGGGGGCCATCTTTTAGCTCTGTAGCACGCTGAGAAGTTTCAGTGTTTAGTTTTTTGCTTTTGGTGAGCGTAATAGCTGCTATGCCGCCACCCAATATGAGTAGTATGACTACACCCAGTATCAGGAGTTTGACGTATGATGAACGGTCAGGTGTTTTTGACATATCCGGTTATATTTTTAAAATGTTTTAGTCTGATGCCATTGCACCTTTTGCTTCCGCTTCAAACCGCTGGTCCATACCCAGTGAACTAGGCAGTCCTTTGCGCAGTATAGAGTAGAAAACAGGGACAATAAATAATGTAAATACAGTCGCTACCAATAGACCTCCGATCACAGCCCGGCCGAGTGGTGCATTCTGCTCACCGCCTTCTCCTCCGCCTATCGCCATAGGGATCATACCGAGTACCATAGCTATGGCAGTCATCAGTACGGGACGGAGACGTGTCTTGCCGGCTTCGAGTGCACCCGCTACCGAGTCCAGGCCTTTGACTACCCTTATATCATTAGCAAAGCTAACCATCAATATTGAATTTGACACCGCTATACCTACTGCTACTATCGAGCCCATGAGGGAAACTACATTTATAGTAGTATGAGTGAGTACCAGCATCCAGAGTATGCCCATAAAGGCACCCGGCAGCGCGAGCATGATGATAAACGGATCAAGCCATGACTGAAATAATACTACCATGAGCAAATACACCAAGGCAATAGCAAGTATCAATCCCAATCCCATGGTCTGAAAGGAATAATTCATTACTTCACTTTGCCCCCGCAGATCGATCTTCATGCCCGGAGGGAGTTTGCCCAGTGCATCTATTTTTTTCTGTATAGCGGTAGATACCGACCCGAGGTCATGCCCTTCGACATTGGCGCTGATATTCATCATGCGCTGCACGGAGTAGTGGTTAAACTGACTAAAGTCAGCGCTGGTGGTAATAGTTGCGAGATTGCCCAGTGTCTGTGACTGCGACATCGGCAGGTCTGTCGGCGCAGCAGTTGGGTTGCTGACAAAAGGCTGTGTGCCATAGGTAATAGGAGTAGACATGAGGTCCTTGACCGAAGTAATCTTCTGGTATGGTACCTGCACTGCCACGTTGTAGTTCGCACTATTGGACGGATTAATAAAAAATGAAGGCGATATATAGGAACTGGACGACAGCGAGATCAGTACACTATTGGAGACATCACGCTGGGTCAGGCCAAGCCTGGCGGCACGTACACGGTCTACATCTACTTTCAGCGCCGGATAGTCTAGTACTTGTTTGATCGCTACATCCTCTACTCCCGGTATGCCTTTGATACCATCGCGGATCTTTTTGGCATATTCATAGGATTTATAATAATCAGGAAATTGTATCTGTATGTCGATAGGTGCGGACAGGCCGAAGTTGAGCACCTGGCTCACTATATCTGCCGACTGGAAGTAAATGGTACAACCCGGAAAGTGGTCATTGAGGTCTTTCCTGATCTTTTTCATATACTCGACTGTAGGTTTGTGGCCTTCTTTGAGGGAGATGGTGATATCCGCATCCATGCCACTTGCATTGTCTGTCTGGACAAAGGCAAGATTATACGAGGTAGGTAGGCCGATCATGTCATTGATCGTTTCCAGCTCTTTGGCAGGAATGATGCCTTTGATCCGGGTCTCGGCCTTGTCTACCAGCTTTTCAGTTTCCTCTATTCGTGTGCCTGATGGTGCGCGGAAGTGCAGTTTCATCATGCCGGAGTCTGTACTAGGGAAGAAATCGGTGCCAATGATAGGGATAAGGAACATGGTGACCACAAAGCAAAGCCCTGCTATACTAAGTGATGTCTTTCTGTAGATCAGCAGTACATGCAATATATGGCCGTATGCCTCGGTAAAGCGGTCAAACCATTTGTCACGCCATGTGTTGAAACTATGCGCTGTCCGGCTGAAAAAGCCTGCATGCGCCGTATCAAATTCTTCTCCCAGATGTTCGCTGGCCATCAGCATGCGCGCCAATACCGGCACCAATGTCCGCGAGAGCAGATAGGAAGCCATCATGGCTATGACCACAGCCAGTGCCATCGGTGTGAAGAGATACTGTGCAGGGCCGGTGAGCAGGACTACCGGAAAGAATACTATACATATAGATAGCGTGGCTACGAGGGCCGGAGTGGCTATCTCATGAGCACCATCGAGAATGGCTACGGTGAGCGGCTTGCCGAGGTGACGGTTCCGGTGTATGTTTTCTATCTCCACCGTCGCATCATCCACGANNAGACAGACCACCAAGTGTCATGATGTTCAGCGTGTTTCCCGTTAATTTCAAACCGATGATTGAAATAAGGATGGATAATGGAATAGATGTACAGACTATGATCACACTACGCCAGCTGCCCAGAAAAAACAATATCATTAACGATACAAGGACAGATGCTGTGATGGCCTCATGGAGGACATTATTGATTGAATTTTCAACAAATACGGATTGGTCAAAGTCGATCTTCAGGTCCAGTCCCTCAGGTGCGGTTTCTTTGATCAGAGGTAATAGTTTTTTTGCTGATTCCACGACCACTAGAGTAGAGGCATTAGCTTTCTTCAATATGGTGAGATAGGCAGCCCTTTTCTGATTGACACGTACTATATTCGTCTGTTCGGCATAGCTGTCCGATACTTTTGCCACATCGCCCAGTGTCACTACTTCTCCATNNTTGATCGGTATATATTCGAACTGTTTTACAGATTCAGGGCTTGAGTTGAGGTCTATATTGTACTCGGTCTGCCCCATTCGCGCTGTACCTGCGGGGATGATGAGGTTAGACGATTGAAGCGCATTAAGTACATCATTGGCCGAGACGCCTTTGCCTGTTAATGCCATCGGGTCTATATCGACCATTATCTGCCTGAACTTGCCCCCAAAGGGTGCGGGCGTAGCGAGACCCGGTATGGTAAATAATCTAAGGCGGATAAATTGGAGGCCATAGTCAAATATCTTAGCCTCAGACATTGTTTTGCTGCTCAGTGTCAGCTGGGATACAGGTACGTTTGAAGCATTATACTGCAATATCGTGGGTGGTGTCATACCCGGTGGCATCGCTCGAAGTGCCGTACCTGATACAGCGGATATCTGTGCTATAGCCGCTCCTATATCAGTACCGGGTTCGAAATATATTTTGAGGATGGCTATACCCGGCACTGATTCGGATTCTATCCTTGATATACCATTCACCGTAGTAGAGTAAGCACGCTCGCTGAGGAAAGCCACTCTTTTCTCCATGTCATTGGCAGTGAGGCCGCCATAGTTCCATACTACGATGACCACCGGAATATCTATGACAGGGAATATATCAATGAGCATAGACTTGATAGACAGTATCCCCATCATAATGATCAAAAGGGCCATAACCCCGACTGTATACGGTCTCCTGAGTGCAAGTCTGACTATCCACATGTGCTGCTAATTATAGATAAATGTTTTCCGCCGGGGCGAATATACATGATAAGTAAATACCATAATACTAAGCCATATCCTTACTTTACGATATCAACATATGTGATATTTCAGTAAGACGGTGCAAATGTATCGTAATAATTTAGTGTTTAAACAAATAATTAGGTCAATATGTGAATTGCTTCGGACATCAACGACTTTTTTGATTGCAAAAAGAAGTACAGATAATAAGTATGTCAATGAGTTAAATCTGATGAAGAAAATTTATCCACCTTTTGTAGAATTATCATATTTTATGAATTCAGGGAAATAGGGAAAGAAGTAAAATGTCCTATTCTACTATTAAGTTTACATTTGAATTCAGATTGGTCAATATAAAATGATTGTGATGGAAACTGCAACAGCAAAAAAGACCGCACCTCCATTTCCTAAGGAGAGACATTGGCTATTTGGCAATGCTACAATGCTAAGGAATGATGCTATCGGTATGGTCAAATCCATGATCAAGGGATATGGAAATATTTTTAGCCTGTCAGTACCTTTCAATAAGGTCGTCATTGCGTCAAATCCCGAATATGCGCGATATGTACTACAGGACAATAGCAAGAACTATCGCAAGAGTCTGGCCTATGACCTGCTGAGGGCATTGCTTGGCCTGGGGCTGCTGACGAGTGAAGGGGATTTTTGGAAGCAACAGCGCAAGCTCGCCCAGCCGGCATTTCATAAAAGAAAACTCGATGAATGGACAGAAATGATGGTAGAGCGCTCACAGCATACCGCTGATAGGATCAGGAAATATGCTGACAGCGGAGAGGCATTTGATGTACTGCCAACGATGACGACGCTCACACTGGATATAATTTCAAAGGCGATATTCAGTACAGGTGTGGAGGAAAAGGCCAAGGTGGTCGGCGATCAGATCACACTGCTCAATGAATATACGATCCGGAAACTGCATACCCCTTTTCGCTTGCCGGATAGTTTCCCTACACCATTTAATATACGCCAACGCAAGGCCCTCGAGAAGCTGGACAATATAGTTTATGAGATCATAGATCACAGAAGGGCAGAAGGTGTCTCCAAAGATGACCTGCTCTCAATGCTCATTGATGCTAAGGACGAAGAGACAGGTGAGGGAATGAGCAACCAACAACTCCGTGATGAGGTCATGACGATCTTCATTGCTGGGAATGAAACCTCATCCAATGCTCTGACATGGACCCTGTACCTACTGTCTCAGAATCCCGATGCAGAACAAAAAATGCTAGACGAGATAGATGCTAAGTTCAACAGCGGAGTGGAACTGAATTATAAAACGGTGGGAGAGTTCCACTATGTGAGGCAGGTGATAGAGGAGAGCATGCGAGTCTATCCGCCCGTCTGGACCATAGGCCGCCGCAATCTCGAAGATGATGAGATAGGAGGGTATAGAATTGAGAAGAATACCAACGTCCTTATTCCGATCATATACCTGCACCATAGTGAGCGCTTCTGGGAAGAGCCTGAGACGTTCAAGCCCGAGCGCTTCGCACCTGAAAAGAGAAATAATATTGACCGTTTTGTCTATTTCCCTTTCGGTGGCGGGCCGAGGATGTGCATCGGCAATAATTTTGCCATGCTGGAGATGGAGATCATATTGATCACGCTCTATCGTGAGTTTATTTTCAAACTCAAAGAAGGCTTCAAAGTGGAACCTGAGCCTTTAGTGACACTTCGTCCTAAGTATGGAATGATGATGAAGGCGGTGAAGAGATAAATTTATTCAACCCTCAAAGGGTTCTAAACCCTTTGAGGGTTATGATTTCAGACTAAAATTCGCTCATTACTTTCACATTCGGCGCTGTCTTGAGCTTCACTATACCGATGGAGTTGAAGAATAGTATCACATAGTACACCGGGTCTATCTCAAACCATCGTGTACCGAAGTTGATACTCGATGCATGCTGATGGTGGTCGTTGTGGTAGGACTCGCCGAGCATCAGGACATCTACCGGCAGCAAATTCTTAGATGTGTTATTGAGTTTATGATTTGTATAGCCATATCTGTGGGCATACCAGTTGATGATCGCGCCATGTACCGGACTCATGAACCACTGTACAGGCAGTAATAAGAACCACCATAGTGACGGCGCAAAGACAATATAAAACCCAAGGTATGCCAGCCCCCAANNCACCCAGCCTGTCCATCGCTTCCCATTTGGGTATGTTTTTTGTAAAGCGTTCATCGACCGGAGTGGTTTCATGCTGGATGGACAGATATACTTTCTTGGTATGGCCCATCATGGCAAATACATCCGAAAAGTACTTTGGTGAATGCGGGTCCTTAGGAGTGTCGGTGAATGCGTGATGCATGCGATGCATGATGGCATATACGCGGGGACTGAGATAGGATGTGCCCATCGTGATGTAGGCGAAAATATAAAAGAACCGTTCCCAACTTTTGCTCATGGTGAAGGAGCCGTGTGCCGCATAGCGATGCATCAGAAAAGTCTGTGAGAATAGTGATAGATACCAGTGCGCCACAAAAAAAACAAAGATCGGCATTAGATACTTTAAGCATTGTAAAGCTAGTAATTAGTAGCCGCTGCAATTGGTAAAGTATGTTATGGAAATATTACGAGATGAGGTTTTGGTATGTTTGAATGATGGCAAATGCTTGTTCACTGAAATTATAACATACAGATATGACCTATGTACTGAAGAGTCACTAATTACGTTGCATAGTATCTGATATTGTTTATGTTATAATAATACTTCATGCAAGAAAATTTGAAGGCGGAAACCGGCGGTGTAATAAGTGCAAACGAGAAATATAAGAACTGGAACACAGGCCCTATAGGCGGACCGGAACCATTTCCCATCACCGGATTTTTCAGGAAAGTACTTGGCGCTATTGCCTCTTTTATTCTGCTAATACCGGTGCCGTGGATGGGAGCGGTGATAGGAGTGGGCCTGCTTTGGGACCAGCTCTGGAGGAGGATCAGAGAGACGGGTCTCGCGATTGCAGTGGGTAATGTTTTTGCAAAAATATCTGAGCGCCTGGCCAAAGTGATGATGCGCGACGAACGCAATGCACCATACTTGTTTAGTTTGTTTGGGATCGGACTATATACGCCGACACTTTTCGTGTTGGCTTTCATCTGGCAGATGACGTATGGATACAGTGCTGCATGGTATACTGTGATGCTTGTTGGTTTCTTGTATAATGTACTGATGATGGGGCCATACTTCAGATTTTTCTCAGTAATAGCAACATTGGTTCATAAAGAAGGACATGATACTCGTGGCATTTTCAAAGAACCATATACTTTTCTCAATAATGCCTTTGGTTGGTTCATCGGGCCTTTTTATGGTCATGTGCCGGAGACCTATCCGCTCGGCCATCAGCGCATCCATCACAAATATGACAATGGCCCCGGCGATGTGACATTCACTTATGACCTTGACCGCAGTGATCCTGCTCAGTGGTTGAAATACCTTCGCCGTTTTTCACTCTACTGGACGGGATTTTCCATCGTAGGCTACTTCATTCAGAATAAACAATGGGTACCAGCGAGAAGGATGGCTACCGGCATGCTTGTATACTATGGCCTGATAGCTATCATCACTATTTTGAATCCCTGGTTTGGATTTATGTATCTGATATTGCCACACATGAGCGGGATCATCTATCTGGCAGCGCTCAACTATATCTGGCATACATTCTGCGATCCGGCTGATCCTGATAATCCCTATATCAATTCAGTCACAATCCTCAACGGGCACTATAATGTGTTCAATGAAGATTTTCATGTCACACATCATCATCATCCGCAGATGCACTGGACCAAAATGGCTAATGACTATTATATCCATGAGGAAAAATACAGAGCGAACATGGCTTCGGTCTTCACCGATACGCAGGAGTTTGAGATGTTTGTCTGGCTGATGATGGGAAAGTTTGACCTGATGGCTGAGCACTATGTGGACCTGACAGGGACACTCTCGCAGGAGGATAAGATTGCTCTGCTAAAATACAGGATGCAGCCGGTCAGAAGAGTGAAAGAATTAGAAGCATAAAATAGAATACAAGAGGCGATAATATGTATAATGGTAAGTGGGGAGTGAACCTGATGGCAGCTGTCATTCTTTTGTCAGCATTCAGGATATCGGGAGAAAAAGATGACTGGAAACTCGGCGAGGACAAAGACGGCATCAAGATATACACAAAGAAAAGTGAGCAGGGCAAGATACGGACCTCAAGAGCCGAGATGTTTCTCAATGTGCCTCCTGTAAGGGTGGTGGAAGCGCTGCTTGATTTTAATAGCTATGCGAAATGGTTCCCTAGTTGTATGGAAGCTGTCATACTCAAGCGTGTGAGTGATAAGGAATTTGTCTCGCACCTGATCTATAAGACTCCATGGCCGCTGCCAAATCTCGACTGCGTGCAGCGTATGGTCATAGACCATCAGGCTACAAATGATACTACTTTTATCAGGGTGAAAGCCGAGCCGGACTTCATCGGGCCTAGCGGTAGCTGCGTACGTGTCAAGCAGATGCAGGATACCTGGCAGATCGTAGCGGTCAATGGAGGCTCGATGCTTACCAATACTTATTATACAGATATGGGTGGGATCATTCCTTACTGGCTAGCTAATACTCAGTCGGTGGAGATACCTTATAATATCTTTCACAATATGCGTGACTTCATCATCAAGGGTAAGCCTAAAAAGTAAAAGCTAAGTCTTCTGATGACGTAACCTGATTTTTCTTTTTTTAATAGCTCCGCGTTTTAACGCGGAGTTTGTATCAATTCTATAGAGGCTTTAGCCAAAATGAGCGCCTAAGTAGTTTGGCTAAAGCCAAATCGATGTATGATCTATAATCCCCGCGTTGAAACGCGGGGCTATTTATTTCAGGTTCGGTCAGACGGTTAGTCAGGAAAAAATAAAGCCCCTTTGCAGGAGCTTCTTTCTTTTGTTAACCCTCAAAGGGTTCTAAACCCTTTGAGGGATTTTTGTTGATTATGCGTTTGTACTTTCAGACTTTGTATCTGTGTTTTTAGCATCAGTATCAAAGTTGAACCTTCCGCCACAGCGTGAGGAGAATTTAGCGCGCTGCTCGGGACTGAGGTTTTGCCATTTGTCCTGCATTTTCTGCCTCCATTCAGCTTCGCGCTGCGGATTGTAATGACCTGCGAAAGCAAACCTGCGACGGCGCCAACCGCCCCAACCGCGGCCTCCGAAGAATAAGCGGGCGAGTGCGAATATGCCGAGTGCTTTGAGGAATGTGAGTGAGCCGACCCCGAAGAGAGATGGCATCAGCCAGTTCCAGAGGCCCATCGTGGCAAACGTAGCTGCCGAGATGAAGGCGATAGGAACGAGTATGAATAAGAACCTGAATTTATGTTTCATGACTTTTGTTTTTGTTTATTGTTTAATGAAAATTAACGCGGTATCTACGAGCATGCTATCGTTTTCTGTAGCGTTTGATTATAGAGACGTAGCACTGCGGAAAATAATTTAAACGGCATTCATTTTTTTTGAGATGACAGTCTATTTTGCTATCATATAATAGCCAAAGCCATAGTTTATATGCTGCCGATTATCAATTAGTAGCTATATTTGTATTTTATAATTTATTAAAGCAAATTAAATTCTGATTATGCTTATTTATATTTCCACCCTGATTCAAGCTATTATGTGCATGGGGCTAAACTTCATCACCAGCACAAGGGTGTGCTTATGCTTTTCGGCACAAGAGGACGTTTGCGCCGGTTTGAGGATAAGCCTCAGGCATGAGTACGATTTTCTACTCCCGGCTTCGCCGACCCCGCCAGCGGGGCACAAAAGACCATCTTCCAAAGATTATGATGGGTAAATCGAGATAAAATGAGGGAGATAGTAGCTGAAAAACTCAATTCAGTTATACATCTTTTAATTAGCAATATTAAAATATTTTATTTGTATTTTGCTAATAGTGAATAGACTAAGAAAATTCTAAAAAAACACTCAATAAGTGAAAATTAGAATTTTTTCTATGTATAAGTGAAAATCTTGTCATTAGAAAATCAAACAATAAGTACAAAAAAAGAAATAAATGATCAATTGCCTATCGTGAAGTAGAAGGTAGCGCCTTTGCCTACTTTGCCCTCGGCCCATATTTTGCCGCCGTGCTTGGTGATGATCTGGTGGACTATGGCGAGCCCGACACCGGTGCCTTCGAATTCGGCCTTGTCATGTAGCCGCTGAAACGCGCCAAAGAGCTTGTCGGAATGCGCCATGTCAAAACCTGCGCCATTGTCCCTGACATAATAGGTGATGAGGTTGTTCTTTTTGATGGTGCCGATCTCGATCTTAGGGCGGCTTTTCTTAGTGGAATACTTGATGGCGTTTGAGATGATGTTCAGCCATGCCTGTTTGATCAGTCCGGGGTCGGCTTTAGCTTCATTGATATCGTTTAGTATGATCACAGGCCGTCGGGTCACAGACTCTTCAGACAGGAGTTCGTTGATCGCATCAGACACGATCTGGTTCATATCGACAGTGGTTTTGCTTAGTTCCTGCCTGCCCAGTCGTGACAGGTTCAGCAGGTCGTCGATGAGATGGCCCATATGGTTGGCATTGTCTCTGATGGCTTTGAGAAAATCCCTTGCTTCGACATTGATCTCATCGCCGTATTTTTTGAAGAGCAGACCTGAGTATCCGCTTATGACGCGAAGCGGGGTACGAAGGTCATGCGAGACGGAATAGCTGAAGGACTCCAGGCCTTTGTTGGCTTCTTTGAGCTCTGATGTTCGTTCCGCTATTTTTCTTTCGAGTGATTCGTTGAGTTCTTTGATTGCAGCTTCGGATTGTTTGCGTTCTGTTATATCTCTGAGGTTACATACTATCCCGTTTGCACCTTCTATGTGAAAGAGGTTAGTCGCGGTACCCTCGACCCATATATAATTTCCGTCCTTTTTGGGTAATCTGATTTGCCCGCTTATTGGTTTGCCGGGATTTTTCATAACGAGTTTGATCTTATTCTGGATCAGGGACAGGTCATCAGAATGAAGAAGGGTGCGAATGTCATGTTTCCAGGGCTCATTCTCTTTATACCCGAGAGCATGAAAGGCAGCCGGACTGGCATATGTAGGTTTTAGATTTTGGTCGATAATATAGATGATATCTGTGCCGTTTTCGATCAGTGCCCGAAACCGCATCTCGCTCGTATGTAGTGCTCGCTCGGCACGTAGTGTTTTGAGTTCGCTCTCAACCTGGCTCAGTTTGACCTTTTGTAGTTCTTTTTCTTTCCTTTCATTGTCATATTTAGCCTGAATATCCAGAACTGTGCGGCTTAGTTCGTTGTCATATACTTTTTTGTAATACTCGACATATTTCTGATAGGATGCCAATGCATCAACATAGTTTCCTTCAGCTTTGTTTAGTTTGGCACTTAACTCTGCCAGGTCTTTTTGGAGGGATTCATTGTCTATTCCTACGGATTTTTTGGTTACATATTCGAAGAGTGTACGGCTCCATTCGATGTCTCTTTTTTCGAGTGCTATGGCAGCCAATTGAAGCGATACCGATAGTTCTACAATAGGCAGGTTGTGTTTTTTGGCTATTTGAAGAGATGTCAGGTATTTTTTTTCGGATTCATTCCACCTTTTCAGATGCATCAGCGTGTCTCCTTGGTTGGAATATGATTTGGCAGTCACCATGGGGTCATTGAATTCTTCACTAAACTTTATTGCTCTGGAATACTCCGAGATAGAAGCAGAATATTTATTCTCCCTTTTGTATTGCATTCCTAAAGCAAAATGCAAGTGCATCAGCAGTTCTCTTTGTTTATGTTTGCGGATAGACAGTTGGGCCTTTTTTAAGACAACTTTGCCGGCTTCGATATTCTCGATATTGAATAAAAGGCTTGATAATTGTATATAACCCCGGCTCAGATCTGTCTCATTGCCAACAGATTCTTTAAGTTCGATTGCTTTTTGAAGATAATCAATAGCATATCTGAATCGCTTTGTACTAATATAAATGGCAGCCAGATTGTCATATCTGTTATATATCCATTTAGGGTCACCTAATTGCTTAGAAGCCTCTAGTGATTTTAAAAAGAAATCTTCAGCTTTGGTGAAATCGCCTTGTTTGAAATGTATAAGTCCCCTGATATTAGAGCTTTTCATCTCAAAAAATACATCTGGAGTAGACATTAATCTTTTGTCAAACCGATCTAAAATAGTGAGTGACTCAACAAATTTATTTTTTTGATATNNAAAGCTCTCTGCATCAGCAAATATCGACTCCAGTGAGTTTTTTTGTATAACTTTTTTCATTTATGGAACATAATCTTATCTTCGCGCAAATTTTTTTAAACCCCTCAAACATTTCAAAGCTAATGAAAAAAACATTTTTCCTTTTATTTAGTGCTGGTATTCTTTTTAGTATCAATGCAAAGGCGCAATCCGTTGCGTCTCCTTCTGGAGTCGGTGGCGGTTCTGGTATTATCCCTGATCTCGGTGGAGAGTGGTCTGTTGTGATCGTGGTATCAGATTCCAAAGGCAATCCTGTATCAGGCGCTAAAGTTACTTTACCTTGTTCAGGTGAGTCTTATGAGCTCACTAATGCTGAAGGTAACGCTGACTTTTCCGGATCCGGAACCTGCCCATGTACCGAGTCTCTCGTGAATGTAAACACCTCTAAATCTAATGTCAATCAGGATGTATCTTGTGGTACCAATGATGTGACCCTTCCTCAGTAATTAATTGGAATTCTATATTAAGATTAAAGGATCAAAAGGGCAGGCCTCATCGGGCCTGCTTTTTT
>PLSN01000424.1 GCA_003165135.1 Bacteroidota bacterium | reverse complement strand
TGGCAGGATCAAATGGTATTGATAATCTAGTATCCGGGACATCACTTGCCTTTCCGAATCCTGCTGATCAGCTGCTTAATTTTACTCCGCCTTCGGCAGGCAATTTTTCATATACCATCACTGATATGTCCGGTCAGGTCATAAAAAAGGGTTCAAAATATGCCACACCTCAGAGCATTATAACAATAGATGTGTCAGCAATTGCTGAGGGTAATTATGTGTTTTCATTGTCTGGCGCTACCGGAGTGGTGAACAAAAGCAAAATTACCATCAAACATTGATAAAGGTGATATTTTGCTCTCCTTTATTCGATATTTTTTGTCAGTTTTACGGCTGTGAAACTTTCAGAAGTAATAGGACATCAGGAGATCAAAGACAGGCTAGCAGAACTACTGACAGCAGACAGGTTGCCTCATGCCATGATGATACTCGGACCTGAGGGAAGTGGTGGTTTGCCGCTTGCATTAGCCATAGCTCAAAATCTCGTCTGCGAGCGTCGCAGTGGCAAAAAAGAGGACGATGGAGGACTTTTTGCAGCTACGTCTATGTTTGGCGATCCGGCTCCAGTGGTAAACACAGAACCGCTGTCAGATGCCTGCGGTGAGTGCCCGGCCTGTGTCAAAGCAGCCAAGTTTATTCACCCCGACATACATTATACATTTCCGGTGGTGACAATGGAGGGAAAAAATGCACCTCCAGTAAGCGCAGATTATATTACTCAATGGAGAAAGGCTCTAACAGAGAATCCATATATGAGCGCGGTGGACTGGTTACAGCAACTCACAGACAAAAATAAACAAGGCAATATTACCGTCAATGAATGCCATGAGATCATCAAGCGCATCACACTAAAGAGCTACGAGTCGAAGTATAAAGTGCAGATCATCTGGATGGCAGAGTACCTGCGCGAAGCGGGCAATACCCTGCTAAAGGTAATAGAAGAGCCACCTGACGATACGATATTTATACTCGTGGTGGAGAATATCGAGCAGGTACTGAACACGATTATTTCTCGTACTCAGCTGGTCAAGCTGCCCGCTATCGAGGACGTAGACCTAGCCAGTTACTTACTGACACAGTTTGAGATCACAGACAAAATAGCACTACGTATAGCCCGTATCTCCGACGGCAACATCAATGCCGCTGTCGAATATGCCGGAGGGGCAGAGCACCAGAGTGATGCATTGCTTAGGGAATGGCTGTCGCTATGCCTGCGTATCAAGGCTGCACAGGCGCCCGAGCCTTCAGTGAAGTTGTTTGAATTTGTAGAGAACATCGCCAAGATAGGCCGCGAGAATCAGAAGATATTTTTGAAATACTTTTTGTGGTTCCTCAGAGAGAGCAATCTGATCGCCATGGGTCTGACATCTGAGAAACTTGAAGGCTCTGAGTTGGGATTTGCCCAGAAATTGGCCACAGTACTCGATCCTGAGACTACAGACAGGCTTAATAAGCTCATCAATAAAGTGCACTACTATATCGAGCGCAATACCAATCCCAAGATCATCTTCATGTCTACTTCTTTTAAGATTGCTTCAATCCTCAAAAAGGAAGAAGTGGTGTATGATAGCTATGATACCTGATACATTTAGTTTGCTAAAAAATTCAATAGCCCCGTGCTTTAGCACGGGGTATAAAATAGCCTGACTTGGCTTTAGCCAAAGGCATAGCTAGTTTGGCTAAAGCCGAAATCTAGTTTTTTCTTATCCACGCGCTAAAGCGCATGGCAATTATAAGCTCTCTTTTAAAATCTATGAAAAGAGCATTAACTTGTCCATCTATAATCTGGATTTTGAAGCTCAGCGACTCATTTAATTTTCTTACTAAACTGAATGCTGCCAAAGCGGGCAATGCAGTCTCAGTATTGTCGTCGTTCTATCTTTCGCGTTGGTCAAAGAAGCCCATCCAGTGGGGAGTGCCATTTAATGTATCCATCGAGCCGACTACCTCATGCAATCTCGGCTGCCCCGAGTGCCCTAGCGGATTAAAAAGTTTCACCCGCCCAACAGGCAACATGGATCATGATTTCTACAAAAATACTATTGATGAAATCGGTGACCGCCTGATATATCTGTATTTCTATTTTCAGGGTGAGCCATATCTGCATCCTAAGTTTCTGGAACTGGTCAAATATGCTTCAGCGAAGAAAATTTATACTGTTACTTCTACAAATGCGCACTTTCTTACTGAGCGCAAAGCAAAAGAAACTATAGAATCGGGCCTGGATAGGATATTGATCTCGATAGATGGCACCACTCAGGAAACCTACGAGCAATATCGTGTCGGAGGTACTCTGGAGAAAGTCATCGAAGGCACTAAGAACCTGGTCAAAGCTAAGCGGGAAGCCGGTTCACAGACACCACATATAGTTTTTCAGTTTCTCGTGGTAAAACCCAATGAGCATCAGATCGAAGATGTAAAAAAACTGGCAGCAGAGATAGGGGTCGATGAAGTGAAACTAAAAACCGCTCAGGTTTATGATTACAAACTGGGCCATGATCTCATACCGACCATCGATCAATACTCCCGTTATAAAAAACAGAAAGACGGCAGCTATCGCATCAAAAACGAACTGCTCAATCACTGCTGGAAGCTCTGGCACTCCTGTGTCATCACCTGGGATGGACGCATAGTGCCATGCTGTTTTGATAAAGATGCACAGCATCAGCTGGGTGACCTTAACACAAAGAAGTTTAGTGAGATATGGCAGAGTGATCTGTATCGTTCTTTCCGTAGTAGGATATTAAAAAGTCGCGCAGAGATAGATATTTGTACCAATTGCAGCGAGGGAACTAAAGTCTGGGCGGGTTAGTTAAAAATTAATAGTTGTGATCACACCGCACTGCGCAATACTACAAAATAGTGCATTACGCTGCCGCCGAATACAAAGAGATGCCAGATGGCGTGATTGTATTTCAGTTTCTTGAGGATATAAAATGGGACTCCCACAGCATATGAGATGCCACCACCTATCAGGAGCCATTCTGTGAGCTCAGGCATATTGGCCGAGATGGGCTTTAATATAAATAGTGACATGAGCCCCAGAGCGGCGTAGGCTAGGGTAGATGCCAGACGAAAACGTCCGGTAAAGAATATTTTGAAAACAGAGCCGGCAGCTACTATGGCCCACAGCACTATCAGAAACGGTATTGCAAAATCATGCGGCATGTAGTGGTATACTATCGGTGTATAGCTCGCACCTATGAGCAGGAAGATACTCACATGGTCAAATATGCGGAAGATCTTTTTGGTCTCGGCATGATGGAAACTGTGGTAGAGGGTGGATGATAGATAGGTAACCATCAATCCGAATGCAAATATCCCTGCACACACAGTATAGTCGCGGGTGCTATAGCGCACACAGTATGACATCAGCACAGGGATAGCGATCAGGAAGAAAACCACACCGATGCCATGCGTCACAGAGTTTGCCATCTCGTGCTTCAGGTGTTCGAGTTTTTTCTGCACTTGCTCCACCTCTATACTTTCGCGCATAGTAGCCAGCTCTTTGCTGAGCTGTTCTATTTTCTCCCTGAGGTGCTGGATCTCCATCTAAATATCTTTATGCAAAGATAGGGATTCGGAGGCAATTGCTTTTTTGCTGGCATATTTTACAAGCAGAATCAATATATTTAATTGTGGCAGAGAGGGAATGCAATTTGGTTATTTATCTATTATTTGCTATATTTGTATTAGTTAATTAATCATAGCAAATTAAAATTCAATTATGCATATTTTAATTACTAATAATAAATCTGTCTATATACAATAGATTGATTGACGAAGCTTTAGTATTTTTCAAAAAAGGGGGGTTAAAGTGGTAAAAAAGGAAAATTTATAATACATAAGTGAAAAAA